>NZ_JBEXUD010000016.1:72576-225837 GCF_040614215.1 Dactylosporangium sp. NPDC006015 | reverse complement strand
GCAGCCAGTCGGCCACCCGGGAGCAGGTGGCCGGCCTCGGCCGGGACGTGGAGGTCGTCGACCGCGCCACCCCGTGACGACACCCCAAGACAGGAACATCGGCATGACGTTGAGCGAAAGCACGGCGGCGCCGGTCGGCGAGGTGGTGCTGGAGGCTGTCGGCCTGACCAAGCATTTCCCCGTCCGCAGGCGAATGCGTGACCTTTTCTCCGGCACCAAGGCAGCCGTCCACGCGGTGGACGACGTCTCCTTCACTCTGCGACGGGGCAGAGTCACGGCACTGGTCGGCGAGTCCGGCTCCGGCAAGTCCACAGTCGCCCGGCTGCTCGCGCAGCTCTACCCGCGCACCGGCGGCGACATCCTCCTGCACGGCACGTCGACCAAGGTCAACGGGGGCAGGCGCTTCCGGAACTACGTCAAGCGCGTGCAGCTCATCTTCCAGGACCCGTTCGGTTCGCTCAACCCGGTGCACACGGTCCGCTACCACCTCACCCGGTCGCTGAAGATCCACGGCAACGCCGGCAAGACCGCGGCCGAGCTCGAGGAAGCCCTCGCGAACCTGCTGACCCGGGTCAGCCTCACCCCGCCCGAGCGCTACATCGACAAGTTCCCGCACGAGCTGTCCGGCGGCCAGCGCCAGCGCGTCGCGATCGCCCGCGCCCTCGGCGCCGACCCCGAGGCCCTGCTCGCCGACGAGCCGGTCTCCATGCTCGACGTGTCGATCCGCCTCGGCATCCTCAACCTGCTGCGTGACCTGAAGGAACGGCTCAACCTCGCCATCCTGTACATCACGCACGACATCGCCTCGGCCCGCTACTTCGCCGACGAGACCATGGTCATGTACGCCGGCCGGATGGTCGAGGGCGGCGACAGCGAGACCGTCACGCAGAACCCCGCGCACCCGTACACGCGGCTGCTGATCGAGTCCGCGCCCGACCCGGACCGCATCGAAGGCATCGCCGACCCGGCGACCATGGACCGGGGCAACGGCGAGCCGCCGAGCCTGATCCGGCCCCCCGCCGGCTGCCGCTTCAACCCCCGCTGCCCGCACGCCATGCCCCGCTGCAAGGTCGACCTGCCGCCGCGGCTGGAGATCGGTGACCGCGACGGGCACTGGGCCGCCTGCTGGCTGTACGACGCGGACACCGTCGCCAAAGAAGGCATCGGCTCCGCTGCCAACGGCAGCGCCGCCATCCCCACGCCGCCGGCTCTGACGCTGACGGAGGAGGCACGATGAAGTTCCTGCTGCAACGCTTCGCCTTCTACCTGTTCACGGCGTGGGCGGCGATCACCCTCAACTTCTTCATCCCGCGGGTCATGCCCGGCGACCCGGTCAGCGCCCTGATCTCCAAGAACCAGGGCCGGCTGTCCAGCGACGCGATCCAGTCCATCAAGGTGCTGTTCGGCCTCGACAAGGACCAGAGCCTCTGGGAGCAGTACATCGGCTACTGGAAGCAGCTGCTGCACGGTGACCTCGGCCTGTCGTTCACGTTCTACCCGACGTCGGTGTCCGAGGTCATCGGCCAGAGCCTGCCGTGGACGATCGGCCTGGTCGGCATCACCACGATCCTGAGCTTCATCATCGGCACCGCGCTGGGCGTCGGCGCCGGCTGGAAGCGCGGCTCGTGGATCGACAGCCTGCTGCCGGCGACCACGTTCCTGTCCTCGGTGCCGTACTTCTGGCTCGGTCTCGTCGCGATCGCCCTGCTCGCCGGCCCCGGCAGCTGGTTCCCGTCGTCCGGCGGCTTCACCCCCGGCCTGGTGCCGGCGTTCGACCAGTACTTCATCGGCAGCGCGCTCAACCACAGCATCCTGCCCGCGGCGACGATCCTCATCTCCTCGATGAGCGGCTGGATCCTCGGCATGCGCAACATGATGGTCACCGTCTCCTCGGAGGACTACATCACCGTCGCGCACGCCAAGGGCCTGTCCGACAAGCGGGTCGCCTTCAGCTACGCCGCCCGCAACGCGCTGCTGCCCAACGTGTCCGGCTTCGCGCTGTCGCTGGGCTACATCGTCGGCGGCACCCTCCTGGTGGAGATCGTGTTCTCCTACCCGGGTGTGGGTTACCAGCTCTTCCAGGGTGTCCAGGCCTACGACTACCCGCTGATGCAGGGCATCTTCCTGGTCATCACGATCTCGGTGCTGGTGGCCAACCTGCTGGCCGACGTGGCCTACCTGCTGCTCGACCCGCGCACCCGAAAGAGTGGTTGAGATGACCGTCACCCCGTCCAGCATCGAGCAGGTGATCCCGGGCCAGGGTTCGATGGCCCAGCCGAGCGTGAAGCCGGCCTCGAAGGCGAAGCGCAAGCGGTTCCGGTTCATCGCCAACGGCAAGGCCGCGACCGGCCTCATCGTGCTCGGCATCTACGTGCTCATCGCGATCATCGGGCCGTGGATCTCGCCGTACGACCCGGACCTCATCACGGCCGACAAGCTGCAGGCGCCGTCCGGCTCGCACTGGTTCGGCACCGACCACCTCGGCAAGGACATCTTCAGCCAGATCCTCGTCGGCGCCCGCGGCGTCGTCGTGGTCGGCGCGATCGCCGGCATCGTCGCGACGGTCCTGTCGGTGCTCATCGGCGTCACGTCCGGCTACCTCGGCGGCGCCGCCGACGAGAGCCTCTCCGCGGTGTCCAACGTCTTCCTGGTCATCCCCGGCCTGCCGCTGATCATCATCGTCACGTCCACCATCACCAACGCCGGCGACATCGTCGTGGCGCTGGTCATCGGGTGTACGTCCTGGGCGTACGGCGCCCGGGTCCTACGAGCACAGACCCTGTCGCTGAGACGGCGGGACTACGTCGAGGCGTCCCGCGCGACCGGCGAGAAGACCTGGCGGATCGTGCTGTTCGAGATCCTGCCGAACCTGACCGCGATCATCGCGTCCAGCTTCGTCGGCACCGTCATCTTCGCCGTCATGTCCGAGATCACCCTCGCGTTCATCGGCATCTCGTCGGTGTCGACCTGGAACTGGGGCACGATCCTGTTCTGGGCGCAGGGCCAGCAGGCCCTCGCGCAGGGCGCCTGGTGGTGGTTCGTGCCGGCCGGTCTGGCCATCGCGTTCCTCGGCACCGCGCTCAGCCTGATCAACTTCGGCATCGACGAGTTCGTCAGCCCCCGCCTGCGCACCTCCGGCGCGGGCTCCCGGCGCGCCCCCAACGGCGACAAGGTCACCATGCGGGTCGGGTTCACGCCCGTCATCCGCGGCCGCGTCGACACCACCCCTGAGATCGAGATCAAGCACCAGACCAAGCAGGCCGGCCCGACCGACGACCAGGACGACGCCGTCGGCTCGGTGGAGTATGGAGCGAAGCCATGACCCGCACCCTGACCCGGCCGCTGCTGGAGATCAAGAACCTCGACGTCGACTACGGTCTCGGCGAGGAGGGGGTCAAGGCGGTCCGCGACGTCAGCCTCACCATCCACCGCGGCGAGGTCGTCGGCCTCGCCGGCGAGAGCGGCAGCGGCAAGTCGACCCTCGCCTACGGCGTCACCCGGCTGCTCCCGCCGCCCGGCGTCGTCGCCAACGGCTCCGTCATCTACCACCCGCCGACCGGCGACCCGTACGACGTGCTGAACCTCTCCAACGAGGAGCTGCGCAAGTACCGGTGGGCGGAGACGTCGATCGTGTTCCAGGGCGCGATGAACTCGCTCAACCCGGTGCACAAGATCTCCGTCGGCCTGATGGACGCGATCAAGGCGCACGACCCGAGCTCCACCAAGGCGGCCCGGGTCGCGCGGGCCAAGGAGCTGCTGCGGCTCGTCGGCATCGCCGAGGACCGGCTCGACGCGTACCCGCACCAGCTGTCCGGCGGCATGCGCCAGCGCGTCATGATCGGCATGGCGCTCGCCCTGGAACCGCAGCTGGTCATCATGGACGAGCCGACCACCGCGCTCGACGTCGTCATGCAGCGGCAGATCCTCGGCCAGCTCGTCGAGCTGCGCGAGCGGCTCGGCTTCTCCGTCCTGTTCATCACGCACGACCTGTCGCTGCTGGTCGAGTTCTCCGACCGGATCGCGATCATGTACGGCGGTCGGATCGTGGAAGAGGCGCCTTCGGCGGCGATCTACCGCGACCCGAAGCACCCGTACAGCGCCGGGCTGCTGCGCTCGTTCCCGGCGCTGCGCGGCGAACGGCGGGAGCTGGCCGGCATCCCCGGCTCGCCGCCCGACCTGCGCGGCATGCCGTCCGGTTGCGCGTTCCACCCGCGCTGCCCGAAGGCGTTCGAGCCGTGCCCGACCAAGATTCCGATCCTGGGCAAGCCCGACGATCACGTCGGTGAGCCCCGCACCGTCGCCTGCTGGCTGCATCCGGTCACCGCCGGCTGAGCCTGCCAACGGGCACACCGTCCCAGTAACTGCAAACAGGAGAACCATGGACACGACCGCGACACCCCTCGATGTGCAGAACCCGATCGCCACACTCCCGCCTTCCTTCCGTTGGGGAGTGGCGACCTCGGCCTACCAGATCGAGGGCGCGGTCGACGAGGACGGGCGGACCCGGTCCATCTGGGACACGTTCTGCGAGGTGCCCGACGCGATCGACAAGGGAGACACCGGCGAGGTCGCCTGCGACCACTACCACCGCATGCCGCAGGACGTCGCGCTGATCCGCGACCTCGGCGTCGACCTCTACCGGTTCTCCGTGGCGTGGCCGCGGGTCCAGCCCCGCGGCCGCGGCCCGGTCAACCCGGCCGGGCTCGGCTTCTACGACCGGCTCACCGACGAGCTGCTCGCCAACGGCGTCGAGCCGTGGATCACCCTGTACCACTGGGACCTGCCGCAGGAGCTGGAGGACGCGGGCGGCTGGCCCGTCCGCGACACCGCCTACCGCTTCGCGGACTACAGCATGCTCGTCTTCGACGCGCTCAAGGACCGCGTCAAGACGTGGACGACGCTCAACGAGCCGTGGTGCTCCGCGATGCTCGGCTACGCCTACGGCGTGCACGCCCCCGGCCGGCGCGACTTCGCCGCCAGCATGCACGCCGTGCACCACCTCCTGCTCGGTCACGGCCTCGCGACCCAGCGCATGAAGGCGGCGGCGGCCCCGCACCACGAGTTCGGCATCACGCTCAACATGGGCGTCAGCACCCCCGAAACCGACAGCGCCGCCGACCGCGACGCCGCCCGGCGCAGCGACGCGCTCAGCACCCGCATCTACCTCGACCCGCTCGTGCACGGCCGGTACCCGGCGGACCTCGTCGCGGACCTCGCCGCGCAGGGCATCGAGCTGCCCGTGCAGGACGGCGACCTCGAGGTCATCAAGACGCCGCTGGACGTCCTGGGCGTCAACTACTACTTCAGCGAGACGGTCTCCGGCGTCGACGAGGACGGCAACACCCACGACGCCACCGGCCTGCCCGTCAGCCGCCCCATCCCGACCGGCCGCCCGATCACCGCGATGGGCTGGGAGATCGTCCCCGAGGGCTTCACCCAGCTCCTCGTGCGCCTGTGGGAGGACTACCGGCTGCCGATCTTCGTCACCGAGAACGGCTCCGCCTTCTACGACGAGCCCGACGAGACCGGCTTCGTCCGCGACGACGACCGGGTCGCCTACTTCGACTCCCACATCGGCGCGGTCGCCGTGGCCCGCCAGCAGGGCGCGGACATCCGCGGCTACTTCGCGTGGTCGCTCATGGACAACTTCGAGTGGGCCTACGGCTACGACAAGCGCTTCGGCATCGTCTACGTCGACTACGACACGCAGGAGCGCACCCCGAAGCAGTCCGCGCACTGGTACCGCGACACCATCAAGGCGTTGCGCGGCTGAGCTAGTCCGGCAGCAGGGGAGTTGTGGGCCCCTGCTGCCGGCCCAGCAGCGACGCCCTCGTCAGCGCCGCCGAGCCGAACCGGTCCCGGACCTGGTCCATCGCCTGGTCCAGCTCGCCGCCGGTGTGCGCCCGCAGCGGCAGCTCCAGCTGCACGGCACCGTCCCCGTCCAGGTTCGCGACGGCGATGCCGATGAGCGTCAGCCCCCGGTTCGCGATCAGCGACGCTTCTTTGTGATGCAGCATCTGTACGGCGCCCAGAATCGTCGCGGTGTGCCACGTCTCCTTCGCCAGGGTGTGCGAACGCGTCGCCTTCGTGAAGTCCGCGAACCGCATCCGCAGCACGACCGTGCGACCGCCCCGCTCGGCGGCCCGGAGGCGCCGGCAGACCCGGTCGACCAGCTCCGCGAGGACCGCGTCGACGAATGCCGGCTGGTGCGGCCCGCGGCCGAGGGCCCGCTGCGCCCCCATCGACCGGCGGCGCCGGTTGGTCTGCACCGGCCGCGGGTCCCGGTTGTGCGCGAGGGCGTGCAGGTGCCGCCCCGTGCCCTCACCGAGCATCGACACCAGGGTCGCCTCACCGAGCCGGGCGACCTGCCCCACCGTCATGACCCGGTGCGCGTGCAGCTTCGCCGCCGTGACGGCCCCGACGCCCCACAGCCGCTGCACGGGCAGCGCGTGCAGGAACGTGAGCTCGTCGGCGGGCTCCACGACCAGCAGCCCGTCGGGCTTGGCGACCCCGCTGGCCACCTTCGCCAGGAACTTCGTCCGCGCCACCCCGACCGTGATCGGCAGCCCGACCTCCCGCAGCACGTCGGCCCGCAGCTTCTCGGCGATCCGCCGCGGCGTCCCCGCGATCCGCCACAGCCCCCGCACGTCGAGGAACGCCTCGTCGATCGAGATCCCCTCCACGACCGGCGTCGTGTCCCGGAACACCTCGAACACCCGCCGGCTGGCCTCCGAGTACGCCCGCATCCGCGGCGGCACGACGACCGCCTCCGGGCACAGCTGCCGCGCCTGCCGCCCACCCATCGCCGTGCGCACCCCGCGCCGCTTCGCCTCGTAGCTGCACGCGAGCACCACCCCGCCACCGACGATCACCGGCCGCCCCCGCAGGCGCGGGTCGTCGCGCTGCTCCACCGACGCGTAGAACGCGTCCAGGTCAGCGTGCAGGATCGAGGCCCCGTCGGACACGAACATATGTTCGCATGACCGCCCCTTGCCAGGGCAAGGATCGCCATCCTCGAGCCGGGGTCGCGGGCCACCGATGCCCAGCACCGTGCACACACACCCTTATGGTCGAGGGCGCGCACCAAGGAGTCGACCGGCCAGCACTTGGGCGTCCGCGACTCTGCCTGACCCGCAACCCTTACACTTGGTGACGCGGGTGCTACGCCTGCGAAGATCAATTAGGTGGTATGCGTTACGGTGCTTAGTGAAGCGGTCGGCGCCGCTCCGGTAGCGCCATCCACCAACGCCTAGACGTGCCACCACCCACCCCCGACCCCGTGACCGCCGCCGACGTGCCGCCCGCCCCCGCGCATCACGCGCGCGTCCAGCAGCAGAACTCGGCGCGCCGGCGCAGTCCGCTCGTCGGCCCTCAGATCAGCTCGCGACGCGCCGACTCGACGAGCCGGGCGATGAATCGCGAGCCGGGGGCTACGCGGGTGGGCCGCCCTGTTTTCCGGCGATCAATGCCCACACCACGGCGACCACCCCGCCGGCGGCCATCAGCGCGCCGGCGAACAGGGCCAGGAACAGCCAGCTCCGGCCGCCGCCGGTCTCGAAGTGCACGCCGTCGTCGGAGACCGGGCTGAGGAGGCGCCAGACGACACGAATGCCCAGGATCGTCGCGCAGATGCCGACGAGCAGCAGGTCCCCGGCGTCGGTGTCAGGGTCCCAGGGGCCGAAGTGCTTCAGCACGAAGACCGACCCGGTGACCACGATGGCGAGGACCGCCGACCAGTCGGCGGCCCGGCCGACGGCTTCCGGTGAGGGGCCCTTCATCAGCGGTCCTCCACGCCCAGCGGCAGGCGGGCCAGCCGGCTCTCCGCCACCCGTACGCGGATGTGGGTCCAGCCCTCGTCCTCCGCGATGATCGGCAACACGTCGCTGAGCAGCCGGGCGATCCGGGCCGCGGCCTCGGAGTCGCGGGAGAGCTGCTCCCGGGCGGTGGCCACGACCATCTGCTGCACCACCCGCGTGGCGGCGACGGAGGCGCCGAGCCACACCAGCGCGGTGACGACCAGGCTCACGGCGTCCGTCCGTGCCGCCATGGCGACGGCGACCACCACCGGCAGCAGCAGGATGGACGCCGCGGACCCCGCGATCCGGGCGGTCGCGCCCCGGCGGCGCAGGGCGTCCGAGTCACGCAGGAGACGCTCGGCGGTGGCCAGGTACTCCTCGAACTCGGCGCCGGTGGGTTCCCGGGAGCCGGCCTCACCGAACGCCACAGTGCGCCTCCAGACGGGCGAAGAACTCGGTCAGCAGGACCAGTGAGTCGGCCGGCTCCAGCTCCGGCTCCACGCTGCAGGCCAGCAGCGGGTCGGGGTCCCAGCGCTGCGGTCCGGTGCTCACCGCGACGACGTCGACCTCGAGGCCGAACCGGCGGCCGAACGCCGCCAGCCGCCGCCCGAACGCCGACGTCCGGTAGTACTCCAGCGCCTCGTCGACCCGCGACCAGAAGAGGTCGGCCTTGTTGACGGCGACCATGAGGAACCGCGGCCGGCCACCGGCCGGGTTGCGGACCCAGGACGCCGCGAGGCGTTGCAGCGCGTCCTCCAGGTCCTGCTCCTCACGCTTGAGCAGCAGCTCCCGCAGCTTCTTCAGGTGGTCCTCGGCGAGCCGGTGACCGGGGCTGCCGGCGGTCGTGCGCAGCACCTTGCGGACCAGGGCGGCGTCGCCGCGGGTGTCCCAGATCTCGTTGTGCCCCCAGCAGGTCACGTAGACCGCGCCCATCGTCGTGTGCCCGGGCATGAGCCGGTCGCCGAAGGTCCTGGTCCGCTCGCGGCTCGCCTGGCCGGGCACGATGGTCAGGGTGACCTTGGTCCGCTTCGGGAACCACATGGTCCGGGACCGCGCGACGACGAAGTTCATGTCCTCGCGGTCGTCGCTCATCTCGGTCGGGTCGGGACTGCCCCGCTGCGCCGTCGTCCACGAGTCGCAGAGCATGTCCTTGCCCGCTCCGGGCGCCCCGGCGACGAGGATCGTGACCGGCGAACTGATCCGGGAGAACCCGTTCGCGAGGGTCACGGTCGTCGGCGCGCGCCCGGCGACTTCAGGGGAGAGCACGGGTCGTTCCGCGGGAGCGGTCACAGCATCCATCCATGGAGGCAACAGCGGACGCTCACCGTAGCCGGGCGTTCACCGGCGTTGCCAGTCGCCGAAGGTGCGGCCCGCCCTGCCGGAACGGCCAGCGACACCCGCGAATCGAGCGAAGACCACGCGGTCAGGGCAGCGGAAGGCGGCGCCGCGAATCCGAAAACCACACGGCCGTGGCGGCGAGCAGCAGCAGGACCCCGATGTTGGCCAGGAGGCGGAAACCGATGCCGGTGTAGGCGTCCCAGGACGCGATCGGCTCGGTGACCGGCGCCAGGTACATCGTGGCGACGACCGCGTACGTCAGCAGGGTGCACGGCGCCAGGAACCCGACGCCGGCCCAGGCGGTCCCGGCCGCCACCCGGCCGCTGCCCATGGCCCGGCGCATCCCGACCCAGCCGAGGGCGAACCCGACCAGGCCGAAGAGGGCGACCAGCGGGGCGACCACCGACGGCTCCCGCCGGCCGATCTCCAGGACGAGCCCGCCGGCCCCTTCCTGGTACACCTGCACGACCAGGTGGCGGCTGACCGCGGTGACGCCCTCGGCCTGGCCGGGCAGGTCCGGGGCGCGGGTGTCGACCTTCCAGTAGTGGTCCTTGACGAGCGCCTCCCGGGCGACGCCGATCGCGCCCGTGACGTTCTGCGCCGGAGGGTCGACGTGGTACACGATGTAGCCGCCGTTGTAGTCGTCGCCGCCGAACAGCAGCGCCTGCACGCCCTCGTACGGCGGGTCGTAGCCGAACGGTGGCTCGTGCCGCCGGTCCGGGGCGTGCAGGCGGGTGCCCGGCACGAGCGGCTGGACGGTCTCCAGCGCGAACCGGTCGGCGGGCAGGTCGTCGGACACCTGCCAGGCGAGCCAGCCGCCGAGGCCAGCGCCCAGCGCCCCGAGGGTGAGCGCACCGGCGAGCTTGGTGACCCAGTCGACCCATCCGCGACGCGACCTCGGTGCGGGTTCCGGCGTGTCCATACTTGATCTCCCCGATCGACGAACGGCGCTCGCACCATACACGGACACCCGGAAAAAGCGCGTGCGGGTTGCGGTGCCGGTCGCGTAGAACTGCCGGGTGCTACGACTCTGGGCGGCGGTGCTGCGGCGGCCGTTCGCGACGGCCCTGGCGGTCACGAACCTGCTCACCCGGTTGTCGGCCGGGGCGGTCGCCCTCGCGCTGGTCCTGCTGCTGCAGCACGAGCGGGGGTCTTTCGGCGCGGCAGGGTTCGTCGCCGGTGTGTTCGCCGTCGGTACCGCCGCCGCGGCGCCGATCGTCGGGCGGCTCGTCGACCGGACCGGCCAGACACCGGTGCTGCTCGTGACCGCGGCCCTGCACGGGGGGTCCCTGCTCGGCGTGGCGGCCCGGCCGTCGGCGCCGCTGTGGGTCCTCGCCGCGCTCGCCGGCGTCGCGGGCGCGGCACGGCCACCGGTCGCGGCGTGCATGCGCGGCATCTGGATCGCGATGCTGGGCGAGGGCGCGCAGCTGCGGGCGTCGTACCGCCTGGAGAGCGCGCTGCTGGAGGTCGGGTTCATCGCCGGGCCGGTCGTGGCGGGCGCGGTCGTCGCGGTCGGGCGGCCCGCGCTCGGGCTGGTGCTGACGGCGGGCCTCGCGGTCGTGGCGACGGCGGGGTTCGCGCTGCTGCCGCCGGCCCGGGCGTGGCGGCCGGCGCCGCGCGCGGCCCGGGCGGGCGTCCTCGGGCCGCTGCTGGCCCCGGCGGTGCTGTCGCTGGTCGGCTCGCGGGCGGCGCTCGGCGTCGCGATCGGCGCGGTGCAGGTGGCGGCGGCCGCGTTCGCCACCGCCGGCGGGCGGGCCGGGTTCGCGGGGGTGCTGCTCGGCGGGTTCGCGGCGGGCAGCCTGCTGGGCAGCCTCGGGCCGCACGTGACGCCGGCGAGGTTCACCCTGCTGTCGGCCGCGATGGCGCTGGTACTGGCGCCGCTGCTGCTCCCCGCCGGCCTCTGGTGGCTGGCGGGGCTGTTCGTCCTGGCCGGGGCGCCCCTCGCGCCGTTGAACGCGCTCGCCTACGAGCTGACCGACCTGGCCGCCCCGCCGGGCACCGGCACCGAGGCCCGCATGTGGACGAGCACGGCGACGGCGGCCGGGGCGGCCCTCGGCAGCGCGCTCGCGGGTGCGGCCGTCGACGGCGCGTCGGCCCGGGCGGCGGTCGCGGTGGCCCTCGCCGGTGCGGTGGCCGCGGCGGCGGTCACGCTGCTGACCCACCGCACCGTGACCGCGCCGGGCGAGCCGCGGCGACCGGCGTCAGGCGGTGGGGGCGGGCTCGGTCAGCGGCAGCAGGACGAGGAAACGGGTGTCGCCGGGGCTTGACGTGACCCGGATGTCGCCGTGGTGCTTCTTCACCACGATGCGGTACGAGATGTCCAGCCCGAGCCCCGTGCCCTCACCGACCGGTTTGGTGGTGAAGAACGGTTCGAAGATGCGCGGCCGGACCTCGGCGGGGATGCCGGTGCCGGTGTCGGCGAACTCGACCGCCAGGCAGTCGCCGTCGCGGGACGTGGTGATGGTGAGGGTGCCGTCGCCGTGCATGGCTGAGACCGCGTTGTCGATGAGGTTGGTCCACACCTGGTTGAGCTCGGCGGCGTACGCGGGGATCGGCGGCAGGTCCCGGTCGTAGCGGGTGACGACCTTGACCCCCTGCTTGGAGATCTTCGCGTTGAGCATGATGAGGGTCGCGTCGAGCAGCTCGTGCACGTCGGCGACCTGGAACGGCCCGCGGTCCAGCTGCGAGTACTGCTTCGCCGCGTTGACGAGACCGGAGATGCGGGTGACGGCGTCGTCGATCTCGCCCATCAGCAGCTCGGTCTCGATGGTGTAGACGAGCCAGCGCACGGCCGGCTCGAGGTCGAGCTTGCCGACGCAGACCTTCACGTCCTCCAGCCACGGCACGTCGACACCGCCGGCGACCAGGGTCGGGGCGAGGTCCCAGGCGCCGTTGACGCCGCGCTCGTCGAGCCAGTCGCCGACGGCGTCCTCGGCGTCGCTGGCGTCCAGGGCGGAGCGCTTCGGGGCGGTCGCGGCCAGCTTGACGGCGCGCTCCTGCAGCTCGACGAGGCTGTGCAGCTGCTGGCCGTCGAGCCGGCCGTCGGCGATCATCGCGAGCTTGTGCCGCATGCCGGCGACCCGGTCACGCAGGACAGCGGTGGCGCGCACGGCCGCCGCGGCCGGGTTGTTGAGCTCGTGGGTCAGGCCGGCGGACAACGCGCCGAGGGCGAGGAGCCGCTCCCGCTCGGCGGCCGCGTTGTTGACGTTGCGCATGCCGAAGAACAGGCCCTCGAGCAGGTGCATCGCCATCGGGAACCACTCGCGCATCGCGGCGCCGAGCTCGACGGCGGGCAGCTCGTACATCTCGGAGTCGGTGATCGCGTGCATCGTGTTGTTGTAGACCTGCGGGACCCGGTCGCCGAGGTACGCCTGCGTGGCGCCGCCGTAGACGCCGACCTGGTCGGTGCGGCTGAGCTCGATGTCGTCGCCGTGCACGTTCCGGCTGAGGCTCACGGTGCCGGACAGCAGCACCACGAAGCAGGTCGCCGGCTCGCCCTCCTGGTACACCGGCCGCCCGGACTCGTAGCGCACCGCGGTGCCGCGGGCGGCGAGCCAGTCCAGCTGCTCGTCGTCGAGCGCCTCGAAGAGGAACAGCCCGCGGAGCTCTTCCTGGGTAAGCCGTCGGCTCATTCCGTCACCTCCGCTGCGCTCCGGCGCCGGACTGAGCCGAACCTGCGCCCATGATGAGCAGCCACTCCGCTGCGCTCCGGCCTGCTCATTGCCCCTCCACCAAGTACCGGTGCACCAGTGAGACCGCCATCGCGCCTTCGCCGACCGCCGATGCGACCCTCTTCACCGAGTCTGCGCGCACGTCACCCGCGGCGAACACTCCCGGGACGCTCGACTCCAGGTGATAGGGGTCACGGCCGAGCGCCAGATGGTCGCCGCTCGCGGCGACGTCCGGCCCGGTCAGCACGAACCCGCGGGCGTCGCGCTGCACCACGCCCTCCAGCCAGTCGGTGCGGGGCTCCGCGCCGATGAAGATGAAGAGCCAGGAGCTGTCGACGGTCCGCTCGGCGCCGCCGTCGACCGGCCGCAGCGTGAGCCGCTCCAGGTGCTCGTCGCCGTCGGCGCCGACGATCTCCGTGCACGGGTGGACCTCGATCGTCGGGACCGCCGCGATCTGCTCGATCAGGTACCGCGACATCGACGCGTCCAGGTTGGGGGCGCGGATGACGAGGTGGACGCGGCGCGCGTACCGGCTGAAGAACATCGCGGCCTGCCCGGCCGAGTTGGCCCCGCCGACGATGTAGACGTCCTGGTCGGAGCAGCTCGGCGCCTCCGTCGACGCGGAGCCGTAGTAGACGCCCCGGCCGTGGAACTGCTCCAGACCCGGTGCGCGCAGCCGCCGGTACGCGACCCCGGTGGCCAGGATGACGCTGTGCGCCGCGATCGTCGTGCCGTCCTCGAAGTGCAGGACCCGCGCCGAGCCCTGCACCGCCAGGCGGGTGACCTTGCACGCGGTGAGCAGCTCGGCGCCGAACTTCACCGCCTGCCGGCGGGCCCGGTCGGTGAGCTGCGCGCCGGACACGCCGTCGGGGAAGCCGAGGTAGTTCTCGATCCGGCTGCTCTGCCCGGCCTGCCCGCCCGTCGCCCGCTCCTCCAGCAGCACGGTGCGCAGCCCCTCGGAGGCGCCGTAGACGGCCGCGCCGAGACCGGCGGGCCCGCCGCCGACGACGACGAGGTCGTAGAAGTCGGACGCGGGCGTCGTGGTCAGGCCCACCTGCACCGCCAGCTCGGCCTCACCCGGCGCGACCAGGGTCTTGCCCTCCTGGGTGACGACGAGCGGGACGTCGGCCTCGGTCAGCCCGGCCGCCGTCAGCAGCCGCTGCCCTTCGTCGTCGTCGGTGGTGTACCAGCGGTACGACACCATGTTGCGGGCCAGGAAGTCCCGCACCTTGAACGACGGCGCCGACCACCGGTGCCCGACGACCTTCACGTCGGCGACCGGCCGGTCGGGGGCGGCCTTCCACGCCTCGAGCATGGCGTCGATCACCGGGTACAGCTTCTCCTCCGGCGGGTGCCACGGCTTGAGCAGGTAGTGGTCGAGGTCGACGACGTTGATCGCCTGGATCGCGGCGTCGGTGTCGGCGTACGCGGTCAGCAGCACCCGCCGGGCGCGCGGGAACAGGTCCATCGCGGCCTCGAGGAACTGCAGGCCGGTCATGTTCGGCATGCGGTAGTCGGCGAGCAGCACCGCGACCTGCTCGCCGCGCAGCTTCAGCTCCTTGAGCGCGTCCAGGGCCTCCTGACCGGAGTCGGCGCGGATGATGCGGTAGTCCTCGGCGTACTGCTTCCGGAGATCACGGGCGACCGCCCGGGACACCGCGGGATCGTCGTCCACGGTCAAGATCGCTGGCTTGGCCATGGACCCAATCCAACCACGGGTTTCCTCGATCGCCCATTGGATACTGTGTGCTCCGTGAGCAACCCGTGTGAGCACCTCGACCAGATCCACGACGTCCAGCCCAGCGCGGACGGCTGCGAGGACTGCCTCGCCGTCGGCGGCCGCTGGGTGCACCTGCGGCTGTGCCTGACGTGCGGGCACGTCGGCTGCTGCGACTCGTCACCCGCGAAGCACGCCACCGCGCACTACCACACCGGCGGTCACCCGCTGGTCCAGTCCTTCGAGCCGGGTGAGGAGTGGGTGTGGTGCTACGCCGACGACGCCCTGCTCAAGGTCGACGGCCTGCCGTCGCGGTCCCACCCATAGACCGGCGTTTTTTCCGCGTCCTAAAGTAAGTGGATGCGGGTGACGTTCGAAGGCGGCGGCGCGGGCACCGGACCGCTGTCCTGGGGGCAGCTGGACATCTGGCTCAAGATGACCACGCTCGGGCACTCCCTGGCGATGGGCGGGACCCGGCCGCTGCCGCCCGGGACCACGACCGACGACGTCGCCGGCGAGCTGCAGTACCTGATGAGCCGCTACGAGAGCATGCGCACGCGGCTGGTCTTCGCCGGCGACGGGCCGCCGCACCAGGTCGTGCACGGCGCCGGCGCGATCGACCTCGAGGTCCTCGACGACGCCGACCCGGCCGGGGTCGAGGCCCGGTTCCGCGCCGTCCCCTTCGACCACGTCCACGAGTGGCCGGTCCGCATGGCCGTCGTCCGCACCGCCGGCGTGTGCTCCCACGTGGTCCTGATCATGTCGCACCTCGTCATGGACGGCGCCGGCGCGGTGCGGATGATGACCGAGACCGACGCCCGCACCGACACCCCCGTCGAGGGGCACTCCGCGCTCGAGCAGGCCCGGCGGCAGGCGTCACCGGCCGGCGTACGGCAGAACGCGGCCTCGCTGCGGCACTGGGACACCCACCTGCGCGCCATCCCCGACCCGGGCCTCGCCCCGTCCCGCGACGTGCGCACCCCGCGGCACTGGACCGGCGTCCTGCACTCCACGGTCCTGCCGGCGGCGCTGCGCACGGCGGCGCTGCGGGCCGGCGTCGAGCCGGCGCCCGCCCTGCCGGCCGCGTTCGCCATCGCGTTCGCCCAGGTCACCGGCGTCACCGTGGTGCCGCTGCGGCTGATCTCGAGCAACCGCTACCGGGCCGGGCTGGCCGGCGTCGTCGCCCCCGTCTCGCAGATGGGGCTGTGCGTCATCGACACCGCCGGCGGCTTCACCGACGTGCTGGACCGCACCCGCCGGGCCGCGCTCACCGCGTACAAGCACGCCTACTACAACCGGCACGACCTCAACGCGGTGATCGCGGGCGTGGTCGCCGACCGGGGGCCGCAGTTCTCCCTGGACGTCAGCCTCAACGACCGGCGCCTCGGCGGCGAGCTGCAGGACGTGCCCCGCCCGGAGCGCAGCGAGTTCGCCTGGGTCGACCGCTCCGACGAGCCGTCCTCGGCGCTGTTCCTGAGCGTCGACGGCTCCGACGAGGCGGTGGAGATCACGATGTACGTCGACAGCCACCTCATGGCCCCTTCCGAGGCCGAGGCGCTGCTGTGGGCGATGGAGTCGATCGCGGTCGCCGCGGCGTCGTCGTCTTCTGAATCGTCCGGGTCTTCCGAGTCTTCTGGGTCTTCGGACGTGCCGCATGTCGAGGAAGCCGTGGTGGCTCCGACCTCCTCGTGACAGCGTCACCGTCGCGTACCCGAGGAGAACCATGCGTTTCGAGGACCACTGCGGGTGGATCGTCGCCCAGACCGAGCTGCTCGTCGACGGCCTGCACGGCGCGTCCCTGACCGCGCCCGTGCCGTCGTGCCCCGGCTGGACCCTGGGCGCGCTGCTGCGGCACATCGGCGGCGGGCACCGGTGGGCCACCGAGATCGTCCGGACCAGGGCGACCGGGTTCCTGCCCGACGGCATCGTCCGCGACGTCGCCGGCGACGACACCGGACCCGTCCCGGCGGCGTGGCTGCTCGACGGCGCCCGCGAGCTCGCCGGCGCGCTGCGCGAGGCCGGCCCGGACGCGCCGGTGTGGACCCCGTTCGACCTGGGCGGCATGCCCTTCTGGGCGCGCCGCTTCGCCCACGAGACGCTCATGCACCGGGCCGACGCGACCCTGGCCGCCGCGGTGCCGTTCGCGGTGTCGGCGGACGTCGCCGCCGACGCGCTCGACGAGTGGATGGCGCTCGACGCGCACCCGATCCACTTCGACCTCACCCCCGGCAAGCGGGCTGTCCTCGGCCCCGGCCGCACGCTGGCGCTGAGCGCGGACGACCTGCCCGCGGCGTGGTTCGTCGACCTGACCGGGGACGTCAACACCTGGCGCCGCGGCGGCGGACCCGCGGCCGTCACCGTCCGGGCGCCGGTCCAGGAGCTGTTGCTGCTGGTGTACCGGCGCCGCGACGCCGACGGTCTGGCGATCGACGGCGACGCCCGGGTGCTGCGCCACTGGCTGGATCACATCGCCTTCGGATGAGCTACGGCTCCTCCACCTCCAGGCTGCCGTTGACCCGCAGCTTGCGGCGGGCCCGTTCGTAGAACGTGGTGTACCCGAGGCGCACCACCTTCGCCGCGGACGGGACCGCCGACACCGTGAGCATGTCGCCGGCCTGCAGCTCGCCGCCGAGGATGCCGTCGACCTCCACCACCAGCCGGCCGCTGGTCGGCAGCAGCTCCAGGTCGAGGTCCTCGTCGGGCGAGAGGACCATCGCCCGGTTGAACGCGGAGTGCGCCGCCGCCGGCACGACCAGGATGCCCTCGACGTTGGGCGAGACGATCGGCCCGCCGGCGGAGAAGCTGTAAGCGGTCGACCCGGTCGGCGTGGCGACGATGAGCGCGTCCGCGGAGTACCGCACGAACGGGTAGCCCTGCATCGAGATGCCGACCGCGGCGAGGCCCTGCCCCGGCACCCGCACCAGCGCGATGTCGTTGAAGGCGGTGACGTCCGTGCCGTCGGGCAGCCGGGTGCGGATCGCCATGCGCGGCTCCACGGTGTACCGGTGGGCGTCGATCGAGCTCAGCGCCGCCGGCAGGTCCTCGACGGCGACCTCCGCGAGAAACCCGAGCCGCCCCAGGTTGACCCCCAGCACGGGCGTCGGCTTGCCGGACAGCAGCCGCATGCTGCGCAGCATCGTGCCGTCGCCGCCGAGGCTCACGACCAGCGACGCCCGGCTGACCAGCTCGTCGGCGTCGACCGCGACGGCGGTGCAGTCGATGCGGTCGACCTCGTCGGGCAGCCCGAGGACCGTCGCCTCCCGGGTCTTCGCCCAGTCGATGATGGCGTCGATCGCCGGCTTCGAGTCGCGGCGGGGGTGCAGGACCAGCCCGACCGTGTGCACCATGCCCATGCCGCAACTGTACGGCCGGTCACAGCCTGGCGGGCTCGCGATGCCCGGCGGGCGCGGCGGGGCGGGCTCGCGATGCGCGGCGGGTGCGGCGGGTGCGGCGGTCAGAGCCTGGCGGGCTCGCGATGTGCGGCGGGTGCGGTGGTCTCCGTCCGGGTCCGCAGCGACCCCACCACGAGGGCGGCGGCGACGAGCAGCACGGCCGGTAGGGGGCCGATCCACGGTACGTGCTCCAGCAGCAGCCCGGCTCCCAATGCCCCGACCGGGATGCAGCCGAGGGGCAGCAGCTGCTGGACGGCCACCACCGGGGTGTCCCCGGGCTCGCGGGTCGCGGTGTGCTGCAGGGCCGCGGCGATGGCGGCGAGGGCGAGCAGCGGCAGCTGGGTGAGGCCGCGTGGGTCGTGCGCGGCGACCATCCAGCCGCCGCAGAGCGTGCAGAGCGCGAGCAGCGCCCCGACGAGGCAGCGGCTCGGGGCGACCCGCCGGGCGAGCAGCGCGGTCCCGCCGTACACGGCCACGGACAGCCCCACCCGAAGCGCCGTCTCCGGCAGCCGCTGCACCCCCGCCACGCCCAGGACGACCAGGTTGCCGGCCACGACGCCACCGAACACACCGCCGAGAAACAGCAGGCAGATGCCGTCGACGTACCCGACCGAGAGGGCCAGCAACCACTGTGTTCGCCGCATTGCCGACCCGTTCCCAGATCCGCGCGACCCACCCTCACCCGTACCGGGTGAGGATTCTTGCTGTGTGACAAACATGAAACCTGTGGTGCTGAGGGTACGGTCGCTGGGAACGACCACTCGGAAGGAGGCGACAACCACGTGTCGATCGCGCTGCGACTCGCACTGCATCTCCCGCGGGACGCCGCGACGGTGCCCATGGCCCGCCGCCTGCTCGACCAGGCGCTGCGGACCCTCGGCGTCGAACCCACCTGCCGCGACGACATCGGCCTGATCCTCACCGAGGCCTGCGCCAACGTCATCGAACACGCCCGCGACATCGACGACTACGAGATCAGCATCGAGGTCACCGACGTCCGCTGCGTGATCCACGTCGTGAACGACGGCTCCGTCATCGACCCGGGCCGCCTCGTCCTCGCCACGGAGATGACCACAACCGAGCTCGCCGCCACCGACTTCGCCGTCCTCGACGAGCACGGCCGCGGCCTGCACATCATCCGCGCCCTCGCCGACGAGCTGTACCTCACCCCAGCCACCGCCGGCGGCCTGATCCTCCGAACCGTGACCACCCTGCGCTGGACCGCCGACGCCGAGATCTGGCAACGCCGCTGACCAACCCCGCCCCAGCCGCGCCACCCCGGCCCCACCCCCGCTCGCCGGCGTGCCAAGCAATGCCGGGCCCGCCCTGATCAGCCACGTCGCGCCGGGCACCCGGGCCGCCGCGGACGGCCTGATCCTCCAGGTCGCGACCACGCTGTGGTGGACCGCCGGCGCTGAGGTCCGGCAACGCCGCTGAGCACCCAGATCGGCCGCGTCGCGCCGGGCACCCGGGCCGCCGTGGACGGCCTGATCCTCCAGCCCGGGACCGCCCGGCGCCGGACCACTGACGCCAAGATCTGGCAACGCCCCGGGGCTGGACCACTGACGCCAAGATCTGGCAACGCCGCTGACTGACCACCCGGCTCGGCCGCGTCGCGCCGGGCGCCCTGGCTGCCGCGGCGGCCTGATCCTCCAGGCTGTGGCCACCCCGGCGGTGGACCATCGGCGCGAGGTCAGCGGTGCTGCTGACCAACTAGACCCAGCCGCATGCTGTTCACCACCCAGATCCAGCCGCGTCAGGCCGGGTCCGATCCGCCCGGCTGTGCCACGCCGGCCCCGACCCGTGACCGCCGCCGACGCGGCCCGCCGCCCGGAAGTGCCCGCGACCCGATTCGCGCTCCGTGTCACCGGCCCCACGCATCGCTCCGTGTCACCGGCCCCGCGCATCACGCGCACGGCCGGCGGCGGGCGCCCCGTGCTCGTTGGCCAGCACGAGACGGATCCCGCACCGTATGCCGCCGCCCGACCGTGCTCGCGACGAGCCGTGACGAGGTCCGCGAGTAGCCCGGAGGTGCTGCGGATAGTCCAGACGCGGGGCTGGTGTTGCCCCACTGCGGGACGTGGGATGCAGCCCCGCTGCTGGACGCGCGCGTGATGCGCGAGGGCGGGCGGCACGTCGGCGGCGGTCACGGGGTCGGGGGCGGGTGGTGGCACGTCTAGGCGTTGGTGGATGGCGCTACCGGAGCGGCGCCGACCGCTTCACTAAGCACCGTAACGCATACCACCTAATTGATCTTCGAGAGCGTAGCACCCGCGTCACCAAGTGTAAGAGTGGTGGGTCACGCGGGGTGGCTCAGTTGCTGGATGCGGATGAGGTTGCCGGCGGGGTCGCGGACGGCGCAGTCGCGGACGCCCCAGTGCTGGTCGGTCGGCTCCTGGATGATGTCGGCGTCGTGCTTCTGGAGGCGTTCGAACAGGCTGTCGAGGTCGTCGGTGGCGAGGTTCACGCCGGAGTACGTGCCCTTGGCCATCATCTCGGTGATGGTGCGGCGCTCGTCGTCGGTGACGCCGCTGCCGGGGACCGCGACGGGCTCCAGGACGAGCGACGTGCCGGGCTGGCCGGCGGGGCCGACGGTGATCCAGCGCATGCCCTCGTAGCCGGTGTCGCCGCGGACCTCGAAGCCGAGGACGTCGCGGTAGAAGGTCAGGGACGCGTCCGGGTCGGTGTGCGGCAGGAACGATGAGTGAATGACGATGTCCATACCGGTCACGCTATGTGAGAACGGGATGCGTCTGCTTCTTGATTCCTGACCAGATGCGAGACCGCCGGAGCGGCGGCCCTGGTCAGGAATCAAGAACCTGGTCGGGAATCAAGAAGGATGGCGGACCGGACGGGTCGCCTGCTTCGCGACGCACGGGGACATGCCGTCCGTGGTCGAAGCGGCGCGGGCCCGGTAGGCGCTCGGCGGCATCCCGACCAGCTCGGTGAACCGGGTGCTGAACGTGCCCAGCGACGAGCAGCCGACGGCGAAACACACCTCGGTGACGCTGAGGTCGCCGCGGCGCAGCATCGACATCGCGCGTTCGATCCGGCGGGTCATCAGGTAGCTGTACGGCGACTCGCCGTACGCGGCGCGGAACTCGCGGCTGAGGTGGCCCGCCGACATGTGGACGCCGCGGGCGAGGGCCTCGACGTCGAGCGGCTGCGCGTAGTCACGGTCGATGCGGTCGCGGACGCGGCGCAGCCGGACCAGGTCGCTGAGCTGCTGCGGCGATGGGGGTCTGCCGGTCACGCCCGGAATCGTGCCACAGTGCGGGGGTGCCCGACGCCATCTTCACCCATCCGCGCCTCGCCGCGATCTACGACGCGTTCGACGGCGACCGCTCCGATCTCGGCCTGTACCTGGGCATCGTCGAGGAGTTCCAGGCCGCTCATGTCCTCGACATCGGCTGCGGAACGGGCAGCCTCCCGCACCTGCTGGCGGCGCGCGGCAAGCAGGTGACGGCGGTCGATCCGGCGCAAGCATCACTGGAGGTGGCGCAGGCCAAGACAACGACACCCGGCATCACCTGGATCCTCGGCGACGCGACCACCATCCCAAAAGACACGCCGAAGGCCGACCTGGCCACGATGACCGGCAACGTCGCCCAGGTGTTCCTGGAGGACCGGGACTGGGCCGCGACCCTGCGCGGCATCCACGACGCCCTGCGGCCCGGCGGTGTGCTGGTGTTCGAGACCCGGCGCCCCGAGCGCCGCGCCTGGGAGGGCTGGGCGCGGGACCCCGGGCCGCACACACGTGACGTGCCCGGGGTCGGCGTCGTGGAGGAACGCAGGGCCGTGACCGAGGTCCGGCCGCCGTTCGTGTCGTTCCGCTACACGTACACCTTCCAGAACGGCGAAACAGTGCACTCCGACTCCACGCTCCGCTTCCGCGACCGGGAGGAGGTCACGAGGTCGCTCGACGACGCCGGGTTCACGGTCCTGGACGTGCGCGACGCGCCAGACCGGCCCGGCCTGGAGTACGTGTTCATAGCCGCACGGTGACGGTCTTCGGGCGCTGGTACTCCGCGAGCGCCAGGACGCTCAGGTCGGTGCCGTGCCCGGAGCCGCGCCGGCCCCCGTGTGGCAGCTCCGCGGTCTGCTCCAGGTGACAGTTCACCCACACCTCGCCGCAGTCCAGCAGGCCGGCGACCCGCAGCGACGGACCGACCGCGGTGCCCCACACGCTGGCTGCGAGGGCCTGCGGCACGGAGTTGGCGAGGGCGACCACGCCGTCGAGGTCGTCCGCCGCCTGTACCGTCAGCGCCGGCCCGAACATCTCCTGCGTGACCGCCGGGTCGTCCGGCGGCAGGTCGGCGAGGATCAGGCCGGCCCGCCAGAACCCGTCGGTCTCGCCGGAGCCGACCGTCAGGGCGCCGGAGCGGCGCACACCGGCCGCGGACGAGGAGACGATCGCGTCGAAGCGGGCGAGCTGGGCGGCGTTGTTCAGCGGCCCGAAGTCGGGGCCGGCGCGGCGGGCGAGCATGGCGGCGGCGAGCCCGTCGACGACCTCGTCCAGGTGGGAGCGCAGCGTGATGACGCGGGCCGGGGCGGCGCAGCTCTGCCCGGCGTTGTACGTGCACGCGCCGACCAGCTCGTCGTAGGTGAACGGGGGCGCGTCGGGCAGGACGACGGCGGCGCAGTTGCCGCCGAGCTCCAGGCTGACCCGGCGCAGCCCGGCCCGGGCGACGACGTCGAGCCCGCCGGCCTGGCTGCCGGTGAAGGCGACCGCGTCGACGTCGGCGCCGACGAGCAGCCGCCCGGTGTCGCGGTCGCCGGGCAGCGCGACCAGCACGCCCGCGCCGAGCGTCGAAGCCGCGTGCGAGGCGAGCAGCACCGCGGTGTCGGGGGTGGTCTCGGCCGGCTTCAGCACGACGGTGTTGCCCGCGGCGAGCGCCGGACCGAGCCGCCACGCCGCCATGAGCAGCGGATAGTTCCACGGTACGATCGCCGCCACGACTCCGAGCGGCTCCCACCGCACCCAGCTCTCCCGGCCGGGGATGCGGTGCCCGGCGGCCGGGGTGAGGTCGGCGCGGACCGCACCGGCGTAGAAGCGCAGCACGTCGGCGGCGTTCAGCACCTCCGCCCGTGCGTCCGCGGTCGGCTTCCCGGTGCCCGCGACCTCGGCCGCGACGTACGCGTCGAGGTGCTGCTCGATGAGCGCGACCAGCGCGAGGAGCCGGTGCGAGCGCTCCTTCGCGGTCAGTCCGGCCCAGGCGGGCAGGGCGGCGCGGGCGGCGGCGACGGCCGCCGACACCTCGGCGGGGCCACCGCAGTCCAGGCGGCTGCGGATGTGGCCGGTGCGCGGGTCGGGAAGGTCAACGAAGTTCACACGACATCGTAGGCACGCAGCCAGAGCTCGAGCGTGAGCACCAGCCACACCTTGCCGCCCTGGCGGGGCAGCAGCGCACCCTCGCCGCGCAGCCAGGCGCGGATCGTGACGGGGTCGAACAGGCCGCTGGTGCGGCTGCCGAGCAGCACGTCGTCGGCGAGCTCCTTCAGCGGCCCGCTCAGCCACTGCTGGACCGGCACCCGCATGCCGCTCTTGGGGCGGTCGATGATGGTCGCCGGCAGCAGGTCCCGGACCGCCTCTTTCAGGATCCATTTCTCGTCGGTACCGGCGAGCTTCAACCTCGGCGGGACCGTGAACGCGTGGTCGATCACCTGGCGGTCGAACAGCGGCGCGCGCCCCTGCAACCCGCGCGCGGCGGTGAGCCGCTCGACCTTCGTGAGGATGTGGTGGGCGCCCTTGGTGCGCAGGTTGCAGTGCAGCAGCCGGTTCAGGTGGGAGCGCATCGTGCCGGGGGACAGGTACGGCGCGACGAAGCGCTCCGGCCCGGGCTCGCCGTCCAGGGCGCGCAGCGTGTCCGCGGTCAGCAGCGCCGGCAGGTCGCCGTAGCACTTGCGGTAGGAGCGCAGGTACGCCAGCGACCGCGCGTCCGGGGACGGGTCGTCGCGGTGCAACTCGTACAGCAGCATCGGCAGGTTCTTCGGGCCGCCGAAGACCGGGTCGCCGCCCTCGCCGTTGAGCACGACCCGCATCCCGTCGCCGGCGACCGCCTCGGCGAGCATCAGGTTGGGCACGGTCAGCGGGTCGCCGACGGGGCTGTCCAGCAGCGCGACCGTGTCCGCGAGCCGAGCCGCGACCGCCTCGCCGGAGACGCTGAGGATCTGGTGGCGGGTGTTGCAGTGGGCGGCGACGAGCCCCGAGTACGCCAGCTCGTTCGGCAGCTCATGACCGAAGCTGATGCTGTACGTGCGGACCTCCTGGTCGTGCAGCTTCGCCGCGAGCGCGGTGACGAGGCTGCTGTCGACGCCGCCGGACAGCAGGACCGCGGCGGGTTCGGCCTGCGGCAGGCGCAGGCTCGTCGCCCGCTCCAGCAGCGCCCGCAGCGTCGCGGCGTGCCCGTCGGCGGTGACCGTCTCGTCGATCGCCTCGGTCGCCTCCCAGAACACCTCCTCCCGGACGGTGCCCTCGTGGCCGGCTCCGCCGCGCAGCCGCACGATCCGGCCGGGGAGCACCTCGTGGACGCCGCGCAGGAGCGTCTCGTCGCCGGGCAGGTACGCGAACGTGAGGAACGACCGGACCGCGGCGAGGTTCAGGCCGGTGCTCAGGTCCGGCCAGTGCCGCAGCGCCCGCAGCGACGTCGACACGGCCCAGGTGCCGGACCCGGACCGGGCGTGGAAGGCGGTGCGCGCCCCGACGTGGTCGCGGACGACGACGAGGTCGGTCCCGTCGGCGACGACCAGGACGAACATGCCGTCGGCCGCGCGGACACCGGCGGCGCCGAGCCGGGCGTACACCCGCAGCAGCAGCGCACCGTCGGGGGTCTCCGGCGGTGCGGGGTCGCCGGCCCGGGCGAGGGCGGCGAGCAGCTCGGCCCGGTTGTGCAGGACGACCTCGCCGACGGCGTGCAGGTCACCGGCGGCGAACGGCCCCTCCGCGAACCCCGGCTCGCCGTTGACGATGCCGAGCGTGACCGGCCCCGCCGAGGCGACCGGCCGGGCGCCGAGCCCGGTCAGCGCCTGCGGGTCACCGAGTGTCGCCGCGATGCGTGCCACGGGGTCCTCCTGTCCGTTCCCTGTTGCTGTTCCTGCGGCTCAGCTTCCTGCGGCTCAGCCTTCCGCGGCTCAGCCGAAGTCGTCGTCGGAGCCGCTGTCGCCGTCGTGGTCGTCGGACCAGCTGCCGGAGTCGCCCCCGTCGTCGCCGCCGTCGCCGGAGGAGGACTGCTGTTGCTGCTGGGCCTGGCGGCGCAGCTCCTCCTCCTCGATCGGCGACATCATCAGCGGCGGCGCGACGACCGCGCCGAGCAGCGCGCCGGCGCCGACCGCGGCGAGGATCGCCCCGGTGCGGCCGCCGAACGAGGTGCGGTTCACCGTCAGCGTGCCGTCGCCCCAGGCGGTGCGGCCGTAGCCCTGGTCGCGGCCGTACACGACCTGGCCGGTGCTGTAGGTGCGCTTGATGATGCGGTTGCCGAGGATCTCGTCGATGCCGCTGCGGCCGGAGTTGTCCTGCCACTGCACGTAGTGGTCGCCGGCGCGGCGGCGCCACTCCTCCCGGCCGTCGGCGAAGCGGCGATGGACGCTGCGGTCGCTGAGCAGCTCGTCGGTGAACTGGATCTCCCGGTAGTGGCTCACAGCTCTCCTGTCATGCGGCGGGCCAGGTCATGAAGCCCGCGGCCTGCAGCTGCCGGAGGCGGGCGGATCGGCGGCGGGTCCGGGACTGCCCCCGGACCAGGCGGTGCACGGTGCGCAGCAGGCGGGCCGGGTTGACGGCGGCGACCTCGACGGTGTGCCCGGCCCGCAGCCGGCGCACCTCCCACGGCTCCAGCCCCGCCGGCGCGTCCAGGTCCACGGCGGTGGCCCGCGGGCCGGTGGTCAGGTGCAGCGCCGCGGCGTGCACCGGTCGCAGCCCCAGCGGGTGGACGCGCAGCTCACCGGCCCACTCGCGGACGGCCTCGACGGTCGCGTACCCGGCGGCGCTCGCGTCGTGCAGGACGAAGACGGCCGCGTCGCCGGTACGCCGCAGCGCGTCGGTCAGGCGCGGGTCGAGCGGCAGGTCCCGCTCCGCGAACACCGGGCACGCCGACTCCATGTGCAGGTCGTTGGCGAGCAGCATCCCGGCGATCGCCGCGTCCTGGCAGACGAGGAGCCGGGGGAGGCCGTAGTCGTACAGGTCGGGCACGTCGTCGCCGGGCACGGCCGTCCGCCCGGCGGGATCGTCCAGGAGGCCCGGGACGGGGCCGTGCCGGTCCAGCGCCGCGACGAACCGGTCGTAGCCGACGGGCGCGGGCAGCGTGAACCGCAGCCGGCGCGGCAGCCGGTGCAGTGGCAGCAGCCCCCGGCACACCTCGTAGTACAGCTGCCGGCGGGTGAACCGGATCCGTCCCGGCGCCCCGGCCCGCACCGCCGCCGACGCCAGCGCCCGGTCGACGGCGCTCACTCGCCCGGCCACGTCATGAAGCCGACCGCCATCGCGGCCTTCTCGTCACGGTCGGGCCCGGTGGACGTGCGCAGGTGCTCGGCGACCTTCTTGACCCGGGCCAGCAGCTGCGCCGGGCGCAGCGCCGCGACCGGCGACGACCAGCCCTCGCCGAGCCAGTCCAGCTCCTTCGGCGTGAGGTCCGTCTGCGCCTTCAGCCACGCGACCCGCTCCGGCTGCCGGGCCTTCGTGCGCAGCTTGAACGGGTCCTTCGTCGCGAGCACGGTCCGTGGCCGCAGGCCCAGGTCGACGACCCGCCGGCCGCGCAGCTCGTGGCGGGTGGTCGCGAGGAACACCTCACCGTCGAGGCTCGCGTCGCGCAGCACCGCGACCGGGACCGACGGCGGCAGCGCGGCCACGTTCGCGGCGAGCGCGGCGTTGAAGTAGCGCTCGACCTCGTTGACGCGCAGGCAGGCGAGCACGGACGGGTCCGGGGACAGGATCGCGAACGCCGGCTGCTGCGGCGGCGGCCCGGGCCGCACGTGGGCCTCGTCGATGATCCCGCCGGGCGGCTTCAGGTAGATCCGGCTCCAGCCGCCGAGGATCTCCTTGCGAAACTGGTCCAGCGGCATCTTCACGGCGACCTCGCGCTTGAAGACGCCGACCAGCCGCAGCACGACGATCACGATACCGATGGTGAGCAGCGCCCCGCCGACGATCGCGAGCGGCAGCACGTCACCGAAGACGCCGACGGCGAGCAGGACGGCGCCGAGCAGCAGCGGCACGACCACGCCGCAGCCGGCGGTGCCGTCGGTGGCGGCCTTGTTGGTCTTGCGGGCGGCCGCGTACCAGAGCTGCGTCACCGTGTACCAGTGGTTGTCCTCGCTGAGCTTCCCGGTGAGCCGGCGCACCTTCACGTCGTGCAGCGCGAGCGGGTTGTCCTTCGGGTCGAACACGAACGACTTCCGGCACTTGCCGCACGTCTTGCCGGTGCGTTCGGTGCGCTTCAGGTTGGCGGTGCAGTGCGGGCAGATCATGCCGGTCCCTCCAGACGCACGGCGAGACGGCGGGCGGCCCGGGCCGCCCGCTCCCGCAAGGTCATCCCACCCGGTGACGGCGCCTCGCCGACGGCGCGCAGCGCCTTGGCGAGGGCCGGATAGTCCAGCTCGCTGTGGTGCGGCGGCTCCGCGGTCGCGCGGCGCTCCGCCTCCTCGGCGGTGATCGCGTAGTCCTCGTGGTCGATGCCGAAGCCGGTGTTGGCGGCGAGGATCAGCAGCCGGCCGTCGCCCCGGTTGATGAACGAGTGCGGCAGCAGCGCCGGGATGCGGAGCATGACGCCCGGCGTCAGCCGCACCGTCACCGCCTCCTGCCGCTCGTCGTCGTAGAGCCCGCACGCCGCGTAGCCGAGGCTCAGCACGAAGTGCTCCCCGCCGTGCGCGTGCGGCGTGAACGCGCTGTGCCCCCGCATCAGGCCCAGCTTGTAGGTCGCGTTGCTGGGCCGCTCCGGCGACGTCAGCGCGTCGCCGATCAGATACCGGGCGTGCTGCCCGCTGTCGATGAACGGCAGCAGCTCGGCCGGGTCGAGCAGGTCGCCGCGGCCCGTCCGGGACGTCAGCAGCGCCGTGCCGTCGGCCGTCAGCGAGTACACCTCGACCCCGGCCGGGAGTCCGCCGTCGCCGTTCACTGAGCCCTTCACACTGGGCACTGTACGAAACGCGAACACCCCGCGCACTAAGCTGTCCGGCCGGTGACCGGGGGATGCCACTCACGTGAACGGGGGTTGCCTGTGCGGCGCTACGGGGTGCCGGCGGACATGATCGAAGAGGCCACGCGGCTGCGCCTCGCGGGTGACTGGCGCGGCGCCTGCGCGGTGGCGAACGTCGCCGTCGAGCTGGACCTGGCGGCCGTCGCCGCCCGGCACGGCGCGGACGTCGCCGGGCGGGTCGCCGACGACCTCGCCCACCTGGTGCCGGACCTGCTGCGCTGGCACCTGCCGCTCAGGCCCGAGCCGCTCAACGGCGCCCGAGCGGTGACGCCGCTCGCCCTGTACGAGGGCGGCGTCGGCCTGACCGTGCACGGCCCGGACGTGACCGACCAGCCGCAGCGGCTGCGGCTGCGCGCCGAGCCGGTCGCCGCCGGGCACGTCGAGCAGGGCCTGCACCTGAACCGGGAACGCTGGGACGACCGCCACACCACCGAGCTGCTGGCCCGCTGCGGCGGCCGCACCCGGCTGCCGTTCTTCAACGCCGCCGGGACCCCGCTGCCCGTGGTGGAGCTCGGCCGCGACGACCACGAGGGCCGCTCCGAACGCGCCACGCAGCTGCTCGCGAAGGGGCGGGTCGCGGAGGCGTGGGACGAGGCCGGGTTCGACGTCGACGCGCCCGAGCACCTGCTGCGGCACTACCGGCCCGGGCTCACGATGCTCGCCGAACGGGCCCGCCACCTGGCGGAGAGCACCGGCGCCGACGTCGTCCTGGCGCCGATGCCGTCGTTCCTCGGGATGCTGCTCGACCGTCTCGACGGGCCCCGCCCCCGCGTGCGGGTCGTGCCCACCCACAGCGGCCCGCCGGCGGGCGTGCCCGCGCTGCCCCGCGCCGCCCAGCACTGGCCGGCCGTCCTCGACGAGCTGCGCGGCGGCGAGCTCGACCCGGCGCAGCTGCACCCGCTCGTCGGCGCGGCGCTCTTCCCGGCCCGCGGCACGCTGTTGTCGGCCCGCGGCGCTCCGACGATGCCGGCGCCTCCGCGGCTGCCCGGGCCGGTGGAGCTCAGCTGCGGCGGCACGTGGCATCAGGTCGCCGTCCGCGACGGGACGCTGCACGTGCCGCACCCGCCGGAGGAGCTGACCCGCGAGCTGGCCCTGCAGGCCCTCGCGGGCCGGGTCGAGCCCGGCTGCGCGGTCGCCGTCCGCGGTTGGCGGACCGGCGGGGGCTGGCTGCCGACGCCGCTGCTGAAGCTGCGGTCACAGCTGCTGGCGTACGTCATGCACGGCGAGGCGACCGCGGTCGAGGCGCTTCTGGACGAGGGCCTGGACCCGAGGCTGCTGGACGCGCACGGCCGGACCCTCGTGCACCTGCTGCCGTGGCTGTTCCCCGCCGGCGCGCGGCTGCGGGTCCTGGACCGGCTCCTGGCCGCCGGCCTCGACGCCGGCGCCCGCGACCGGCTGGGCCGCACGCCGCTGCACTTCGCGGTCCGCCGCGGCGCGTCGCCGACCCTCCTCCGGGCGCTCCTCGCCGCCGGCGCCGACCCCGACGCCGCGGACCACGCCGGCCAGACCCCGGTGGACGCCGCGCCGACGCCGGAGGTGGCCCGCCTCCTGACCGGGTTTTCTGTCGTACCCCCGCGGTAGGTTCTGGGCATGACGGGGATCGTTCACGTGCACCGGGTCCGCCCCACCGGCGGGCCGTTGTGGCTCAGCAGCCGCCCACGCCGAGGTCGAGCACGACCCGGGCGGTGCCGCCTGGCCAGGTGACCTCGACCGGCAGGCAGACCGCCTCCCGCACCGCGAAGCCACCGGCGAACTCGCTCGTGGGCGGGTCCGTCGCGGCGCCGCAGGCGGCGAAGGAGACGGTGTCGTCGAGGCCGTTGCGGTAGGTGAGGGCGGCGACCGCACGCCGCGCGGCCGGCACGGTGACCGTCGCGGGTGTGCCGCCGCGCAGCCGCAGCGCCACCTTGAACCGGCGCCAGCCCTGCGCGTCCGGGGCCCGTTCCGCGAAGGCGGCCCGGTCGCCCCAGCGGTAGTCGAGCGCCCCGAACGCGGCCGGCCCCGCCACAGGCGCCGCGCGCCACGCGTCGCCGCCCAGCCCGACGCTGACCAGGCTCGCGCAGTCCCGCTGGGCCACCGGCGCCACGGAGACGGACGCGGGCGCTGCGGAGACGGGCGGCGGTGCCGCGGAAGCGGTCGGCGACGGTCGCGGCTCCGACACCGGTGCCGTGGTGCACGCCGACAGCAGCAGCACGCCGACCAGCGTCACCACCCACATTCGCCGCAGCGGCAGCGCACCGGCGACCGCCGCCGTCCGCGTCGGTTCCGGCGGCAGTGTGCCGTCCCGCGTTGCTGTCGGTGTCGGTCTCAGCGGTTGTGTGCCGGCCGGCGCCGTGACCCGCGTCCGTGTCCGCGTCGGCCCTGCCGTCTGCGCTGCCGTCCGCGTCGGTCTCAGCGGCTGTGTGCCAGCCGGCGCTGTCACCCGCGTCCGGGTCCGCGTCGGCCCCGCCGTCCGTGCCGCCGTCCACGTCTGTCCTGGCGGCAGTGTGCCGTCCCGCGTTGCTGTCGGTGTCGGTCTTGGCGGCTGTGTGCCGGCCGGCGCTGTCACCCGCGTCCGGGTCGGCGTCGCTCTCGGCGGCTGTGTGCGGGTCGGCGTCGCTGTCCGTGTCGGCGTCAGCGGCTGTGTGCCGGCCGGCGTTGCCACCTGCGTCCGCGTCGGTGGTGGTGGGCCGGCCGGCGTTGCCGTCCGTGTCGGGGCAGGGCTGCTTGCGGCATCCATACCCGTGCAGAATCCCGGCGGGGGACGGTGGTTCCCGTGGAGGTGTCAGGTGGTCGGGTCCGGGGGTGCCGTGGGGGCGTGGCGGTGGGTGGCCACGATGAAGAAGGCGACGGTGAGCAGCGCCGACCAGGCGGCGTCCAGGGCGAACTCCAGCCTGATCCAGTCGTCGCGGAGTTCGGCGAAGTCGACGTACACCTCGACCATCTTCCGCGCCACCAGCACGAGGAAGCCGAGCAGCGCCGGCCAGAACGCCTTGCCGAGCCGGCGCCGGAGCGTCAGTGTGAGGGCCGTCCCGATGACTCCGGCGACGGCGGGCGGCTCGAACAACAATGTGAACCCGAAGAGGGCGAAGAATGTCTCTGTCATGCGCGGCACCGTAGAAGGCGCCGTCCAGTTACGACCGGAAGGCGGCAGCATGTTCGATCTCACGGGGCGGCGGGCCCTCGTCACCGGGGCGGGGCACGGGATCGGCGCGGCGATCGCGGTGGCGCTCGCCGAGCACGGCGCGGACGTCGTGGTGCACCACGGGCGGTCCGCGGACCGGGCCGCCGCGGTCGTCGAGCGGATCGCGGGGCTGGGCCGGCGGGCCCTGGCGGTGCGGGGCGACGTGACCGACACCGCGGAGGTCGACCGGTTCGTCGGCGAGGCGACGCAGTACCTCGGCGGCCTCGACATCCTCGTCTGCAACGCCGGGCACCTGGTCGGGCGGGTCGCGGTCGCCGACATGAGCGACGAGCACTTCGCGCGCGTCACCGACGTCAACCTCACCGCCACGTTCCGGACCGTGCGGGCCGCGTTGCCGGCGCTGCGGGCGTCCGGGGCGGGGCGGGTGGTCACGATGGCGTCCCTCGCGGCGCACAACGGCGGCGGGCCGGGCGCGGTCGCTTACTCCGCCGCGAAGGCCGGTGTCATCGGCCTGACCAAGGGCCTGGCGAAGGAGCTCGCGCCGGACCGGATCACCGTCAACGCCCTCGCGCCCGGCTACATCGGCGACACCGACTTCCACGCCACGTTCAGCACCCCGGAGCGGCGGGCGGCGACCGTGGCGGCGCTGCCGGTGGGCCGCGGCGGGACCGCTGCCGAGGTCGCCGCGGCCGCCGTCTACCTCGTCTCGGCGGAGGCGGGGTTCGTCACCGGCGCCACGGTGGACATCGACGGCGGCGCGTCCCCGCGCTGAGGTCCAGCGGGCCCGCCGGCATGACACGCGAGAAGCCGCCCCCGGAGGGAGCGGCTTCTCGAAAAAGAGTGCGGTCAGTGCGCCATGGCGCGAGGGGCGTCGGGGTCGACGTCGAGGGGGCCGGTGCGGAACAGGACGGCCGACACGAGGGCGCACAGGAGGAAGAAGCCGGCGGACCACCAGAACACCGTGTGGTAGCTCTCGATGGCGGCCTGCGCGGCCAGCTGCGGCGTCGGCTTCCTGCCGGCCATGTAGTCGCCGGCGGCGCTCGCCGCGAACGAGCTGAGCAGCGCGGTGCCGATGGACCCGCCGATCTGCTGCGTCGTGTTGATCATCGCGGAGGCGACGCCGGCGTCGGTGTGGGCGACGCCGGAGGTGGCGGCGTTCTGCGTCGGGGCGAAGATGAGGCCCATGCCGAGGCCGATGACGAGCAGGCCGGGCAGCACCCCGGTGGCGTACGTGGAGTGCAGGTCGAGCCGGGTCATCAGCAGCATGCCGGCGCCGGCGGTGAGGGCGCCGAGCGGGACGAGCGGGCGCGGGCCGACCCGCGGGGTGAGGATCGAGCCGGCGGTGGTCGCCGACAGCATGATGGCGGCGAGCATCGGCAGGAACGCGCAGCCGGTCTGGATCGGGGTGAAGCCCAGGACGCCCGTCATGTAGTAGGTGAGGAAGAGGAAGATGCCGAACATGCCGGCGCCGGCGATGCCGACCGCGGCGTAGGAGCCGCCCCGGTTGCGGTCCAGCACGACGCGCAGCGGCAGGAGCGGGTGCTCGACCCGCCGTTCGATGGCGACGAACGCGATGAGGACCAGCACGCCGACGGTCACCGGGCCGAGGGTCATCGCGTCGCTCCAGCCGTCCGATTCGGCGTTCGCCAGGCCGTACACCAGCGACACCAGGCCGACGACGGCCGTCACCGCACCGGGGACGTCGATGCGGCCGCGGGTCCGGGCGGGTTCGTCGCGCAGCTTGAGCAGCCCGCCGGCGACGGCGAGCGCGGCGATGACGAGGTTGACGTAGAGGCACCAGCGCCACGACGCGTACTCGGTGAGGACGCCGCCGAGGAGCAGGCCGACGGCACCGCCGGCGCCGGAGATCGCGCCGTAGATGCCGAAGGCCTTGCCGCGCTCCCTCGGGTCGGGGAACGTGATCGACAGCAGCGACAGCGCGGCCGGGGCGAGCGCGGCGCCGAACGCGCCCTGCAGCGCGCGGGCGACGATGAGCATGGTGAGGCCCTGCGCGGCGCCGCCGAGCGCGGACGCCAGGGCGAAGCCGACCAGGCCGACGAGGAACATCCGCTTGCGGCCGAACAGGTCCGACAGCCGCCCGCCGAGCAGCAGCAGGCTGCCGAACGCGAGCGCGTAGCCGGTGACGACCCACTGCCGGCCGCCGTCGGAGAAGCCGAGGTCCCGCTGCGCGGTGGGCAGCGCGATGTTCACGATCGTGGCGTCGAGGACGACCATGAGCTGCGCCATGGCGAGCACGACGAGCGCCCACCACCGACCTGTCTGCGGTTGCGGCGTCGGTACCGGTGTGCCCGGTCTCGCGCCGGCGCGCCTCGCGGCGGGTGCGCGGCGGTCGGTGGTGGTGCTCATGTCGTCTGTCCCCCGGTGCGTCAGAGTTCGGTGTCCACTGCGCATCGGGATCCCGCGGGCGGAGCTGAGCGGCTGTACGGGACGTCACACCCCTGCCAGGGTGCCGTTACAGGGTGCTGCTACAGGGCGTCGACCGCGGCGGTGAGCGCGGCCGCGTCGAAGCTGCCCATCGGCAGGGTCGTGGCGAGCCGGTAGCGGACCTCGCCCGCGGCGTCGACGAGCAGGGTGCCGCTGTGCTGGAGCAGCATCGAGCGGGGCAGCCCGGCGGCGTGGTGCGCCTCCGCGCCCGGCGACGCCACCACGCGGACCGGGCCGGCGACCCGGCGGACCCGGTCGGCCTGCGCGTCCTCGCCGGGCACGACGACGACCGGGGTCACCCCGCGGTCGGCGAGCCGCAGCCCGGCCAGCTCCTTGACGTGCCGCAGGCAGACCGCGCAGCTCGCCGCCCGCACGAAGTACACCGCGACGCCCCGCCGGCCGTCCCGCAGCTCCGCGACCGTGATGCCAGGTGCCAGCTCCATGACTCCTCCTATTGGTAACCGAGTTACGTAAATTAGATACGTATCCGAGTTGCGTAGTCAAGGCCCGGGAGGTGCCGTCCTGCCGGTAAGGTGCTGGCATGAGTGAGGCCCCCTCGGCGGCCCCGGCCGCCGGGCACGACCTGGGCGTGCTGCTGGCCGCCTGCTGCGAGCGGCTGGTGCGCAACGTGCTCGGCGAGCTGTCCACCGTCGGCTACGGTCACCTGACCCCGTCGCAGTCGCTCACGCTGCTGTTCATCGGCGACGGTCTCGACACCGTCACCCAGCTCGCCGACCGGCTCGGCATGACCACCCAGGCGATCAGTAAGATCTGCGCGACCCTGCACGCCGAGGGTCTGCTGGGGCGGCAGGCCGGGGGCGCCGACGGTCGCGTGCGGCGCCTGGAGCTCACCGCGGCTGGGGCGCGCGCGGTCGACGCGATGCGCACCGCGGGCCTCGCCGCCGAGCAGGCCTGGGTCGCCCTCGTGGGCGCCGACACCCTCGCCGTGGTGCGGGAGGCCCTGACCGCGTTCGCGTTCGCGCCCGAGACCGCGCCGGTGAGCCCGGTCCACATCCGCTTCGCCTGAGCCGCCGTGCCGGGGTCCGCCGTTCGTTCGGCGGGGGCCGAACGGTGCCGGCGCTACGTTCGCGGGCATGAGCGACGACGTTCCCGAAGTAGACGGCCGCGACCCTGCCCGCGTCATCGAGGAGGCCGTGGCGCACGCGCTGCGGCTCGCCAGGACCTGGCCCGCGTGGGACGGGCGGCCGGTTCCCGCCGGCGACCGGGTGTACACGCCGCACAAGGCCGTCCGCCGGCTCGGTGACCACCTCGTCGACCACCTCGCCGAGCTGGAGGCCCGCCTCGCCGGCGCGCCGCCACCGCCCGACCACTGGCATGCCTCGGCCGTGACCACGCCCGCCGATCTCGCCCCGTTCACCGAGGAGGACTTCGACGAGGCGTACAGCAGGCTCCACCGCCTCGGCATGATCTGGGCGCTGCGGTTGCGGGCCCTCGACGACGAGCGGCTCGACCGGGCCGAGGGCGGCGCGTGGACGCTGCGGCAGGTCGCGTTCCACCTCGGCAGCACCTACTACGCCGACGCCGTCGGCGACCTGACGCCCCCGGCGTAGGACCTGAGGTACTCCGCGGGGCCGGGCCGGCTCGGTCTGCGGTACCACCCCGGGCTACACCCTGGGGTGGAGGCGGGAATCCACCCGGGGCTCGATGAACGAGGGGCGGGCCGGGCATAGGTTCGGATGTATGCGGAGGATCTGGCGGGGGGCCGGCACTGTGCTGCTGGTCGGGGGCGCGGCGGCGGTGACGACGATGCTGCTGGCGACGGCGCTGTGGGGGCAGCACGACGACCGGTCGTGGCCGTTGCTGCTGTGGGCGGGCGTGAACGGCCTGCTGTGGGACAAGGGCGTGGTCAAGTTCGCCGTCGCCGCGGGACTCGGGTTCGTCATCGCCGTCCGGGCGGTGGCGCGGCGGGTCCGGCGCACCGACCGCACCGGCCGCACCGCCGCGGAGCGGGGCGTCCCGGCGCGGCCGGACCGGCAGCACGCGGGCTTACGCTGACCCGTCCCGCGGCGGGACCGGTGAACCGGCCGGGGACGGGTGGGGTCAGGCCGGGCCGTCGCGCGGCGGGGGAGCCGTGGCGGGCAGGGTCAGCTGGACCGTGGTGCCCTGGCCGGGGATGCTGGCGACGGTGATGTCGCCGTGGTGGGCCTCGATGATGGCCTTCACGATGGTGAGGCCGAGGCCCGCGCCCTGGGCGGCGAGGTGGTCGGCGGTGCTGCTGCGGTGGAAGCGGTCGAAGACGTGCGGCAGGTCCTCGGCGGGCACGCCGACGCCGGTGTCGGCGATCGTCAGCGTCGGCTGCGGCTCGGCGGTCGTGGCGATGGTGACGTGCCCGCCCGCGGGCGTGAACTTGACGGCGTTGAAGAGCAGGTGGTTGAGCGCCTGGGCGAGGCGTTCGGGGTCGCCGGTGGTCGGCACCGGGTGGTCGGTGCGGGCGGTGAGGCTGAGCCGCTTGTGCTCGGCGATCGGGCGGGAGGTGAGGCTCGCCTGGTAGGCGAGCTCGGCCAGGTCGATCTCCACCATGTCCAGCTGCAGCCCCGTCTCGTGCAGGCGGGCGACCAGCAGCAGGTCGTCGATGAGGCGCAGCAGGCGGTCGGCGTTGCGTTGCATGACGGCCAGGAAGCGGCGCACGGTCTCCGGGTCGTTGGTCGCCTCGTCCTCGTCGAGCAGCACCTCGATGTAGCCGCGCACCGACGACAGCGGGGTGCGCAGCTCGTGGCTGACGCTGGCCAGGAACGAGTCCTTGAGCCGGTCCAGCTCGCGGAGCCGGTCCGCGGTGTCGCCGATGGTGCGGGCGTACCGCCGCAGCTCCAGATGCGCGGCGGCGTGCCGCGCCAGGGAGCGCAGGGCGCGGCGCTGCTGCAGGGTCAGCTGCCGGGGCCGCCGGTCCATGACGCACACGGTGCCGGCGGCGTGGCCGTCCTGCAGCAGCATCGGGGCACCCGCGTAGAAGCGCACGCCGTGCTCGGCGTTGGCCGGGTTGCCGGCGAAGCGCGGGTCGGTGACCGTGTCGTCGATCTCCAGCAGCTGGCGGTCGCGCACGACGTGGGTGCAGAAGGAGTCCTCCCGGGCGCCCTCCTCGAGCTCCCACCCGACGCGGGCCTTGAACCACTGCCGGTCGGCGTCGACCATCGACACCATCGCGATCGGCGCGTCGCAGATGTCGGCGGCGAGCGCGGCGATGTCGTCGAAGTCCGCCTCCGCCCGGGTGTCGAGGATCCCTGTCTCGGCGAGCGCGGCGAGGCGCTGCGGCTCGTCGTCAGTCCGTGACGGCTTGCTCACGCCGGTGCTCCTCCGCGGTCGGGCTCATGTCGATCTTCGCATCCCCCGGCCGTCCCGGCGGACGTTTTGCCTGGCTGAGACGGTGAACTAGTGTCCTAGGATGGCCTGCGGGCCGTGACCCCGGCCCCAGGAAACGACAACGGCGAGGACCCGGGCCATCGTCCAGCCCGGGTCCTCGCCGTGTTCACAGGGTCAGCTGTACGCCTCGAACTCGTAGACGCGTGCGGCCGTGTTCGTGTTCTGGGTCGGGGTGATGATGTTCATGCGGATGTAGCGGGCGTTGACGTTGGTCGTGGTGGTGGTGACGTTGGCGGTGTTGCCGCGGACCTGTGCGGCGGTGGTCCAGGTGGAGCCGTCGGTGGAGGTCACCAGGTCGTAGTCGCGGGTGTTCCAGGCCGCGTCCTCACCGCCGGCGCCGGCGTGGCGGACGACCAGCGATCCGATGTGGACGGTGCTGCCGAGGTCGACCTGGAGGAACTTGGTCGTGCCGAGCGAGCACCACTTGTCGGAGTTGCCGCCGGAGACGCTGCCGTTGACCGCCTTCTCGGGGCCTTCGGTGGTGCCGCAGGACGAGTCGGCGGTGGCCGGCCTACCGAGGGCGAGGTTGCCGGACGGGGTGCCGCCGCCGTACACCTCGAACTCGTAGAGACGCGCCGCGGTGTTGCCGTCGTTGGCGGGGGTGCCGATGTCGACCTTCACGTAGCGGGCGGTCCGTGCCGTGATCGAGTGCTGGGTGCGGCTGGAGCGGTTGCCGGTGGTGGACACGACCTGGGTCCAGGTGGTGCCGTCGGTGGAGGTGGAGATGGTGTACGCGCCGGTGTTCCAGCCGGTCGACTCGCCGCCGAGGCCCGCGTGCTTGAGCACGAAGGTGCTGACGGTCTGGTTGGAGCCGAGGTCGACCTGCAGGAAGCGCGGGGCGGTGCTGGTGCAGAACTTGCTGTTGTTCTGCAGGCTGCCGTCGACGGCCTTGGCCGCGGACTCGGCGGCGGCGCAGGCGGTGGAGCCGGTGGCGGCCTTGTTCAGGGCCAGGTTGGTGCCGAGGTTGGCCGGGGTCGGCGGCTGGGTGGCGCCGTCGGTGAAGGACGGCGGGACGTTGCCGGCGCCGGTGCCCCAGCTGGACTCGCTGCCGCCCATCGTGTACTGGAGGGTGCCGCCGGCGGCGAGGTCGGGGTAGCGCAGGTAGTTGTTGGACACGGCGGCGCCGTCGCGGGTGAGGCTCTGCACGTAGGCGTTGGTGGAGCTGCCGCCGTTGATCTGGATGTTGCCGGCGGAGCGCTGGATGAGCACCGACGGGAACGTGGGGCCGTGGATGGCGAGGGTGTCGGCGCCCGGGGTGACCGGGTACATGCCCATCGCGGACCAGACGTACCAGGCGGAGGTGGCGCCGAGGTCGTCGTTGCCGGGCAGGCCGCCGGCGCCGGTGGTGAAGGACTCGGTCATGACGCGGCGGACGGCGCCGGCGGTCTTGCCGGGCCGCTGCGCGAAGTTGTACGCCCACGGCACGTTGTGCTCGGGTTCGTTGCCGATGTAGAAGTACGGCCGGGAGAGCCCGCCGTTGAGCTCGGTGAAGTGGTGGTCGAGGCGCTGCACCGCGGTGGTGGGTCCGCCCATGAGGTTGATGACGCCGCCGAGGTTGTAGGGGACCATCCAGGTGTACTGGGCGGCGTTGCCCTCGGTGAAGGGGCTCTCCTGGGCGGGGTTGAGCGGCCACGGCCAGCTGCCGTCGCTGTTGCGCGGGTGGATGTACCCGGACTCGGTGTTGAACGTGTTGCGCCAGTACTGGGCGCGGGTCATCGCCGAGTTGTAGGTGGCGGTGTCGCCGGTGGCCTTGGCGAACTGGGCGACGGCGAAGTCCGAGGCCGAGTACTCCATGGAGTCCGACGGTGCGCCGGGGATGTACGTCTTCGACGCGTACTCCGACTGGCGGCCGCGGATCGGGGAGCCCTGCATGGTGCCGCCGGCGATGGCGTTCTTCATCAGCTGGAGCGCGGCGGCGGTGTCGAAGGCGCGGGCGCCGAACGCGTACGCGCTGGACACGATGATCGGGCCGGGGTCGCCGGTCATGACGAAGTCCTCGTTGGTCTGCTGCGACCACTTGGGCAGCAGGCCGCCCTGCTGGCCGTCGAGGACCATGGACTTCATGATGTCGCTGGCGACGTCGGGGGCGATGAACGCGATGAGCGCGGCCCACGAGCGGTAGATGTCCCAGCCGGAGTAGTTCTGGTAGACGGGGTGGCTGGCGGTGTGCACGGCGTTGTCGAAGCCGCGGTACTGGCCGTTGACGTCGCTGGCGATGTTGGGGTTGACCATCACGTGATACAGCGCGGTGTAGAACTTCTGCAGTTCGGTGGCGCTGCCGCCGGTGGCCTGGACGCGGTTGAGGGCGGTGTTCCAGGCGGCGTCGGCGTTGCTGCGGATGGTGTCGAACGCGCCGGTTTCGGCGTTGAGGTTGGCGGTGGCGTTGGCGGTGCTCACGAACGACAGCGCGACGGTGGCGTTGACGGTCCGGTTGCTGCTGGTGTCCCAGGTGATGATCGCGCCGGTGTTGACGCCGCTGGTGCTGGTGGATCCGTTGCTGATGGTGCCGCCGTTCCAGGTGCCGACGGAGGACGGGGCCCGGTCGAAGCGGATCGAGTAGTAGATCTGGTAGGTCTTGCTGGATCCGCAGAACCCGCCGGCGGTGACGCTGCCGGTGACGTTGCTGCCGGAGATGTTCACGGTGCCGCTGCGGTTGCCGGTGGCGGACCGGCTGGTGTTGATGAGCAGCCGTGCGGTGGTGGTGTTGGGGTAGGTGAGGCGCAGCGCGCCGGTGCGGGTGGTGGCGGACAGTTCGGCGTCGACGCCGTACTTGTCGAGGCGGTTCTTGTAGTAGCCGGCGGACGCGCTCTCGTTGGTTTTCGTGTACGCGGAGGCGTAGCTGGTCCAGGCGGTGCCGGGGGAGGAGCCGAGGGCGCCGGTGACGGGCAGCAGGCCGAGGTCCTCGTTGTTGGCGCAGCCGGCGCCGTTGAAGTGGGTGAGGCTGAACTCCTCGATGGTGCGGTCCTTGTCGCGGTATCCGGACGGGGACGCGGTGGGGGTGTCGGGGCTGAACTGGGTCATGCCGAAGGGCACGGTGGCGCCGGGGAACGTGGAGCCGCCGGCGCCGCCGCCGACAGGGTTGGGGGAGTTGCTGTCGTCGGTGCCGATCAGCGGGTTGACGTATTGGGTCAGGTTGAGGTCGGCGGCGTTGGCCGGTGGTGCCTGCGCGAGCGCGACGAAGACGCTGCCCAGCAGGGCTGCGCCCGCACCGGCGAGCATTCGGACCGTGCGTGATCGGGACATGGGTGGTCTCCCGTTCGTGGCGGTGAGGACGGGAGAGCGCTCTCGATGCATTCATACTGGCTGATCAACGTTCCGTCAAGATTTGCCAGAACCCGGTTTCCCCGCCGGGTTTGTTAGCGATGGTGCTCAATCCCGCGCGACCTGCGCCGGGCTTCTCGCGGGGGCGGGCGGGTCGGCGGTTGGCCTGGTTCGTTTCCAGGGGCTGGGGGCGGGTAGCGGGGAGGGGGGAAGCGAGACGGAGGAGGGGCCGTGAAGGCTGTGGTGTGGCACGGTAGGCGGGACGTCCGGGTGGAGACGGTTCCGGACCCGGTGATCCAGGAGCCGAACGACATCGTCATCCGGCTCACGTCCAGCGGGCTGTGCGGCTCGGACCTGCATCTGTACGAGGTGCTGGGGCCGTTCATGAGTGAGGGTGACATTCTCGGGCACGAGCCGATGGGGGTCGTCGAGGAGGTCGGTGCGGACATCGCGCACCTGAAACAGGGTGACCGGGTCGTGATCCCGTTCAACATCGCGTGCGGGCACTGTCTCATGTGCGCGCAGGGGCTGATGACGCAGTGCGAGACGACGCAGGTGCGGTCGGCGGGCAAGGGTGCGGCGCTGTTCGGGTACACGAAGCTGTACGGGCAGGTGCCGGGCGCTCAGGCGGAGTTCCTGCGGGTGCCGCAGGCGCAGTTCGGGCCGATCAAGGTGCCGGAGGGGCCGGCGGACGACCGGTTCGTGTATCTGTCGGACGTGTTGCCGACGGCGTGGCAGGCGGTCGAGTACGCGGCTGTCCCGGCGAACGGGACCCTCGCGGTGCTGGGGTTGGGGCCGATCGGGGACATGGCGGCGCGGGTGGCGATGCACCGGGGGCTGCGGGTCATCGGTGTGGACCTGGTCCCGGAGCGGTTGGAGCGGGCCCGGGCGAACGGTGTGGAGGTGATCGACCTGACGCAGGTCGACGACGTCGCCGACGTGGTCCGGGACCTGACCGGCGGTCGGGGCGCGGACTCGGTCGTGGACGCGGTCGGTATGGAGGCGCATGGGTCGCCGGTGGGGAAGCTGGCGCAGACGATCGTCGGGTTCCTGCCGGACGTGGCGGCGCAGAAGCTGATCGAGAAGACCGGCGTGGACCGGTTGGCGGCGCTGCACCTGGCGATCGACGCGGTGCGTCGCGGCGGGACGATCTCACTGTCCGGCGTGTACGGCGGTACCGCGGATCCGTTGCCGATGATGGTGCTGTTCGACAAGCAGATCCAGCTGCGGATGGGTCAGGCGAACGTGAAGCGCTGGGTGCCGGCGATCCTGCCGTTGCTGACGGGTGACGGGGACCCGCTGGGGGTGGACACGTTCGCGACGCACCGGGTGCCGCTGGACGCGGCGCCGGTGGCGTACGAGAAGTTCCAGGCGAAGAAGGACGGCACGGTCAAGGTGCTGTTCAAGCCGTGAACGTGTCCGCGAGCTCGTCGAGGTCGCGGATGCGCAGGTCGCCGGGCAGGCCGCGCAGTGCCGCGACGCGCATGCCGGCGGCCCGGCCGGCGTCGATGCCGGGCTGGGAGTCCTCGACGACGAGGCAGTCCCGCGGGTCGGCGTGGAGCAGGGTGGCGCCCGCCAGGTAGGGGGCCGGGTCGGGCTTGCCGCGGGGGGTGTCCTCGACGGTGACGAGGTGTCGGACGGGCAGGCCGGCGGCGTGCAGGCGGGCGGTGGCGAGCCGCCGGTCGGCGCTGGTCACGACCGCCCACGGCACGCCGAGCTCGTCGAGGGTCCGTAGCAGCCGTGCGGCGCCGGGGGTGGCGGTGACGTCGGCGAGGTCGTCGTACTGCAGCTCCAGGTTGCGCTGGGCGGCGGCCGCGACGGCGGTGTCGTCGAGGTCGGGGCGCACGACGCGGATCGTGGTCGCGGCGGGGTTGCCGTGCAGGATCGGGGTGAGGACGTCGACGGGGACGGCGTGTTCGGCCGCCCAGTGGTGCCAGGCGCGTTCGACGGCGCTGTCGGAGTCGACGAGTGTGCCGTCCATGTCGAGCAGGACTGCTTTCATGCGGTGTCCTCCTGTCGGTACCGGAGCTTCATGACGGAAAGGGTCACCAGTGCCGTGCCCGTCGCCGCGTTGGTGAGGACGATCGGCAGGTCGCCCTGGGATGCGCCGTACGCCACCCAGAGCGCGACCCCGGAGGCGAGAGCGAGCAGGTAGAACCACGAGATGTCGCCGACGGACCTGGTCCGCCATGACCGGGCGAGCTGTGGCAGCCAGCATCCGGTGGTGAGGATTCCGGCGAGCACGCCGAGCACCGACATGGCGCCTCCTTTAAACTCGTCCCGCGAGCATAATGTATGACGGGCAGGATCGGCACCCATGGACCATCGGGCGGAGACGCTGCGGGCGCAGGGGGCGCTCGCGATGCTGCGGTGCGCGCACCGGACGCCGGGGATCACGCGGGCCGAGGCGGCGGCGCGGCTGGGGCTGAGCAGCGGCTCGGCGGCCGGCATCATGGGCCGGCTGCGGGCGGCGCGGCTGCTCGCGGAGGCGCCCGCCCCGCAGACCGGCGGCCGCGGCCGTCCGACGGCGGTGCTGGTCCCGCACCCCGACGGGCCGCTCGTCGCCGTCGTCGACATCACCCACGCGACCTGGACGGTGACGACCGCGGCGATCGGTGGGGCGCTCGCGGCCGCGCCCGTCCACCGGCTCCTCGGCCAGCCCGCTTCCGCCGTCCTTCCGCTGGTACGGGACGCGCTCGCCGCGCTGCACGGCCCCCGGCTGCGGGCGGTCGGCGTCGCGATCCCCGGCACCGTCCACGGCCGGACCCTGATCGAGGCGACGAACCTGCGCTGGCGCGGCGTCGACCTGGGCGTCCTGACGTCCCTGCCGCTCGCGGTCGGCAACGACGCCTCCCTCGCCGGGGTCGCCGAGGCGCTGCGCGGCGCCGCGCAAGGCGTCGGCGTGGCCCTGCACCTGACGGTCGAGGTCGGCGTCGGTGGCGTGCTCATCGTCGACGGCCGCCCGGTGCTCGGCGCGGCGGGCGCGGGCGGCGAGTTCGGCCACCTGCCGTTCGGCGACCCGTCCCGCCGCTGCCCGTGCGGTGCCGGCGGCTGCTGGGACCTCGAGGTCGACGGCCGTGCCATGGCCCGCCACCTGGGCCGCCGCGCGCCGGCCGACCCGCGGGCGTTCGCCGAGCGGACCATCGCCGCCGCCCGCGACGGTGACCCCGCGGCGGCCGCCGCGTGCCGGGCCGTCGCCGCGGCCCTCGGGCGGGGTGTCGGCGCCCTGATCAACGCCGTCGACCCGGCCGTCGTCACCCTCGGCGGTCTCGGCGTGGACCTGCTCGACGTCGCCGGCCCGGCCCTGCACGCCGGCACCGCCGAGGGTGTGATGGCCTGGCGCCGCGACGCCCTGCCCCCGGTCGTCCCCGCCGCGCTCGGCTCGCAGGGCCCGGCGATCGGCGCCGCCGAGACCGCGATGGCGCTCGTCCTGACCGAAGCCGCCCTGACCGCCTGAGAACCCTGGGCGGGTCGGGGAGAAACCCTGAGGTGCCCACGAGCGTCAGGGTGTTAGCGTTTCACGTGTAAGGAAGTTCTTACATGTGAAGGAGCATCATGACGGCGAGCTCGCCCACCGGCGACGACCTGGTCGAGATGCTGGCGGCCCTGTCCAACCCGCTGCGACTGCGCATCGTCGCGAAGCTTGCCGGCGGCCGTGACTACGTGAGCCGACTCGCCCGGGAGATCGGCGTCAGCCGGCCCCTGCTGCACATGCACCTCCAACGGCTGGAGGCGGCCGGCCTGATCGTCGGCAGCCTGGAGCTCTCCGAGGACGGCAAGGCGATGAAGTACTACGAGGTCGCGGACTTCGACCTGCACCTGAACGCCGCGACCCTCGCCGCGGCGGCCGAAACCCTCACCGACCCCAAGGAGCGGTCCTGATGTACCTGAGCGCGGAAGAAATCACCTGGCCGGAGATCACCGCGTTTCTCGGCCTGCTGGTGGCCCTGCTGTTCCTGTTCGGGTTCAGCCTCGCCAGCTGGCTGGAGTACCGGAAGCTGAAGGTCGCCGGGCACCAGCAGGAGGACCTGCGGCAGCTGGTGCGCCGCTACGAGCAGCTGGCGGAGAACTCGATGGACGCCCAGAACCGGATCGCGACCGACGTGGCGGACCTGCGCACCCGCACCGCGTCGATCGAGAAGATCCTGCGGACCGTCGAATGAGGCGCGCGGTCGCGGTCCTCGGCCTGTGGCTCGTCGCCGGGTTCCTGCTGCTGCCCCTCGCCGGGAAGATCGGCGACGTCACCACCACCGACCCGGCGGCCCTGCTGCCGCAGAACGCCGAGGCGACCCAGGCGCTGCTGCGGGCGCGGGAGGCGTTCCCGGGCAGCGACACCCCGGTCGCGGTCGTCGTGTACGTCCGCGACGGCGGCATCACCGACGCCGACCGGTCCGCGGTGGACGCCGACCGGCAGGAGTTCGGGAGGACGACCGGCCAGCAGATCGGTGCGATCACCGCGAGCGGCGACGGGCAGGCGCTGCTGCTGTCGTTCCCGGTCCAGGACAAGGACGTCGTCAAGCAGGTGAAGGCGGCGCTCGCCGACTCGCCCGCCGGGCTGCGCGCGGAGGTCACCGGGTCCGCGGGGGCGCTGTCGGACCTCGACGACGCCGGTCAGGGCGCCGACACCACCCTGTTCCTCGCCGCCGCCGGCATCGTCGCGGTGCTGCTGCTGCTCACGTACCGCAGCCCGGTGCTGTGGATCGTCCCGCTCGTCGCGGCGGTCGCGGCCAGCCAGCTGTCCTCCGCGCTCGTCTACCTGATGGCGGAGCACCTGGACGTGACGGTCACCGCCGACCTGACGACGATGATGACGGTCCTCGTCTTCGGCGCCGGCACCGACTACGCGTTGCTGCTCATCGCCCGGTACCGGGAGGAGCTGCACCTGCACCCGGACCGCACGGCGGCGATGGCGGTCGCGGTGCGCCGGTCGTTCCCCGCGATCCTCGCCTCCGCCGCCACCGTGTCCCTCGGCGTGCTGTGCCTGCTCGCGGCTCGGATGAACGACATGCACAGCTTCGCCCCGATCGCCGCGACGGGCATCATCGTGTCGTTCGCGGTGATGACGACGCTGCTGCCGGCCATGCTGGTGCTGCTCGGCAGGTGGCTGTTCTGGCCGTTCGTGCCCCGCTACGGCGCGGCCGTCACGACCAGACGCGGGTTCTGGCACCGCGCCGGGGACCTCGTGGGGCGGCGGCCGCGGCTGCTGTGGACGGTCACGGCGGCGGTCCTCGTGCTGCTGGGGATCGGCGTGTTCGGGCTGCGGCTCGGGCAGAGCACCTCCCAGATGTACACCACGGAGGTCGGCTCCGTCGCCGGCCAGCACCTCATCGACAGGCACTTCGCGGGTGGCGTGTCGTCGCCGGCGCTCGTCCTGGCGGACGCGTCGACGGTCGACGCGGTCGTCGCGGCGGCGAAGGCGACCGGCGGGGTGGCGGACGCGACGGCGACCGGCCGGTCCGCGGACGGCCGCTGGGTGTCGATCGCGGCGACGCTCACCGACCCGCCGGACTCCGCCGCCGCCCGGGCGACCGTCGACCGGCTGCGGGCGGCCGTGCACGCGGTGCCGGGCGCGGACGCCGTCGTCGGCGGGGAGACCGCGACCGCCGTGGACGTCGCCAGGGCGTCGGAGCGTGACAACCTCGTCGTCGTGCCGCTGATCCTCGGCGTGGTGCTGATCGTGCTGATCCTGCTGCTGCGGGCGCTCGTCGCGCCGCTGCTGCTGGCGGCGAGCGTGGCGCTGTCCTACGTCGCGGCGATGGGCCTGTGCGGGCTGGTCTTCCAGGCGCTCGGCCACCCGAACATCGTGCACGGCATGCCGCTGTACGCGTGGCTGTTCCTCACCACCCTCGGCGTCGACTACACGATCTTCCTGATGACCAGGGCGCGGGAGGAGGTCGCGGTGCGCGGCAACCGCGACGGCATGCTCACCGCCCTCACCGCCACCGGCGGCGTCATCACCAGCGCCGGTCTGGTCCTGGCCGGGACGTTCGGCGTGCTGGTGCTGCTGCCGTTCGTCGCGGCGGTGCAGATGGGCCTGATCGTCGCCCTCGGCGTGCTGCTGGACACGTTCGTCGTGCGGACGCTGCTGGTGCCGGCGCTCGCCATCGACGTCGGGCCGCGGCTGTGGTGGCCGAGCCGGCACGCCCAGACGCCGGCCGCCCCGCCACCGTCGAGGATCACGGTCGACATAGCAGGATGATTCCGCGTCGCGGTGCCCGCACCCCGGGTGCCGCAACGCGGTACTGTCGGCGTGCGGGGCCGGCTCCATGGCGTGCTTCCTTCTTTCTCGTACTCCGGTTCGCCGGAAACGAACCCTGCAGCGCGCCCGCTTCCCGGCCCCGCCCATCCGCACGGAACCACGGAACCACGGAACCGGATCGGTCGCGGGAGCGTCTCAGCAGCATGAGCATCGATGGAGGCCGCCGGTGGGCGGTCGTTGCCGCGGCGGGAGCCGGCACCCTGGTGGCCCTGGTCGCCGCCGTACTGGTGGTCAACCGGCCACCGGCCGCACCCGGCGAGCAGCCGCCGCCGTCGGCGCGGGCCGCCGCCGACCCCAGGACGCTCGTCGTCGACGACGGCGACCTCGTCGAGGCCAGCGGGCAGGTGCTGGTCGCGCCGGGGAAACCGGCCCGGCTCTGCGCGCCCGCCCCGGTCCCCGCGATCGGCCGCCCCGGCAACGAGCCGCCGACGTGCGCGCTCGGCGTCGACGTCACCGGCGTCGACCCCGCGAAGCTCACCGGCGCGAGCGTCGTGGCGGGCGTCACCACCGGCCAGGCCAGGCTGCGCGGCACCTGGCGCGACGGTCAGCTGCACGTCACCGAGCAGGGGCCGCCGAAGCCGCCGGCGCCGGTGGGCTTCGACGACACCGTGCCGTGCGGGGCGCCGAAGGGCGGCTGGAAACCCGGCGGCGGCGCCGACAGCAACGCGATGCACCAGTACATCTACGAGCAGCACCCCGACCGGTTCCGGCCGCTGCGGATCGCCTACCCGGACGGGCCGCCGACCGGGGCCACCACCGGCCCGCAGCCGACCGAGGTCACGGTCGTCGAGGTCGTCGCCGGCGACGCCGCGGGCGAGGAGCAGCGGCTGCGGAAGCTGTTCGACGGCAACCTGTGCGTGGTCGCGGCGCCCGGCCGGCCCAGCCTCGCCCGGCAGGAGCAGCTGCGGGAGCAGGTCAGCGCCGGCCTCGACCCGCTGATGTCCGACCCGGCCAGCGGCATCTGGTCCGTCGGCGGCGACGACGTGTTCACCGTCGAGCTCATGATGCTCACCCCGCGGCTGTACGAGCAGCTCAACGCCATCGGGTTCGACCTGCTGCGGGTGGAGCCGTGGCTGCGGCCTACCGTTGGGTGATGAGCAGTCGCACGGACATCCTGGGCCGGCGCAAGCAGGTCGCCCTCACCACGTTCCGCAAGGACGGCACGCCCGTCTCCACCGCCGTGTGGCACGTCGTCGACGGCGACGAGGTGCTGATCCTCACCGAGCCCGGGTCGGGGAAGGTGAAGCGGCTGCGCAACAGCGGCCGGGTCGTGGTCGCGCCCAGCGACATCCGCGGCCGGGTCCCGGAGGGCGCGCCGTCGTTCGAGGGGACCGCCCGGCTCGTCGAGGACCCCGACGGGGTCGACCGCATCCGCCGGGCGATCGGCCGCCGGTACATCTCCTCGCGGATCGGCAACTGGTTCAACCGGCTGCTGCGCCGCCCGCGGGTGAGCATCGGCATCGTCGTCACCCTGTAGCCGTCTCTGTGGCTGTGGCGGGCCGCGTTGTTCAGCGGGCGGCGACGTTCGGGGTGCCGAAGCGGACCGGGACGCCGGGGGAGTAGAGCACGCTCACCGGCGGCCCGGCCGGCGCCGGCAGGCCCGCCGCGGTCACCAGAGTGTCGTCGAGGTCGAGCAGGTCCGCGCGGTACAGCGGCCACCGCGGATGCTCGTTCGGCAGGTGCAGCGTGCGGCCGAACGCGCGGGTGTGCAGCCCCCAGCGGGCCGTGACGAAGTGCTCCAGGGGCGACGGCTCGGCGACCGGCGCGCCGACCCGCACCGCCATACCGTTCACCGCGGGGCGGGGACCCGGCCAGCGGCGGCGGCTGGTGTACCGCACGACGTCGCCGTCCTTCACCAGCCGCATCCTCGCCCACTTGTACGGCAGCCGCAGCGACACCTGAGCGGTCAGCACCGGCAGCAGGCGCGCCGCGTCCAGCGACAGGAACACCACGGCGCGCCGGCCGGCGCCGTCGACGCTGTACAGCCGCACGTTCGTCTCGCAGAACGTGCCGAGATAGGGCAGGCCCGGCCCGCTGAACAGGCCGAGCCGCACCATCCGGAAGCCGATCAGCCCCACGAACGACACCCCGTCGAGCGTGTCAGGGACCGTGCCCGCGGGCAGGAACGGCGCGACGGTCTCCGGCGGCACCGCCCAGTGCAGGAACGCGAGGTCGTGCCAGCGCTGCACCAGCATCGAGCGGCGCACCGGCCGCAGCGTCTCCGGGGTCACGTCCTCGATCCGCACGGCCCTCATTCTCCGGCATCACCCCGTCACCTTCACCACCGTCCTCGTCCACTGCAGGCCGTCGCTGGAGCGGTACAGCGCGTCGGCGTCGAACGCGTAGTAGGCGCCGGGGCCGGCGGCGAGGACCCGCTCACCGGCGGTGTGCAGCAGCGCGGTGCCGAGACCCGGCTGCTTCGCCGGGCGGTACGTCTGCCCGCCGTCGGTGCTGGCGTACCACTCCTGCGGCGGGTCCATCCGGGTCAGCACCACGTGGGTGCCGCCGGCCGCGACATAGGCGTCGCCCTCCTGGTACGCCGCCCGCGGCAACGTCTGCCCGGGGTGCACGCGCTGCCAGGTGCGGCCCCCGTCGCCGGTCCGGTAGACCAGCGTCCTGACCCCCGCGGTCGCCGCCGACGTCGGGCCCACGCCGGTCGTGTCCGCCGGGTCCGGCTGGGTGATGACCGTGTACCCGGTGACGCCGTCGACGCTGTCCACGGCCGGGTACACGTACATATCCGGCGCCGGGAAATCGGCGTCGCCGCGGCCGAACACGGACGTCGCCCACGTGACGCCGCCGTCGTGGCTGACGGACACCGCGGGCCGGTGCTCGCCGCCGCGCTCCCACCCGCTGACCCACAACCCGCCCGCCGCCGGCACCGCGACGGTGTCGTGGACGTCGATGTCCGGCGGGTTCGCCAGCAGCGTCGCGCGGGCGGTGACGGGGTCGACGGCGAGCATCGTGCACAGGTCGGCGGGCCTCGTCGGCGGCGCGCAGATGATCCAGCCGCCCGCCGGCACCTTCGGCACCTTCCCGGCGACCGTCTCCACGACCCGCCAGCTGCGGCCGCCGTCCCGGCTCACCATCGGGATGTGCAGCAGCTGCGGGCCCGCCGGGTCGGTGTTCTGCTGCTCGACGGTCTGCGCCAGCACCCCCGGCGACGGCGCGGACACGTCACCGGCGACGTCCTCCGACCGCACCGTCCACGTCTTGCCGCCGTCGTCGGATCCCACCAGGTTCACCGTGCACCGCGCCCCTTCACCGCACGCGTTCACCTTCGCGTACAGGTGCTCGGCGTCGGCGGCGGCGATCGACACGATGGACCCGTCGCGGGTGCCCGCCGGCCACCCGTCGGCGGTCTGCGTCGGCGGGTCCGCGGGCTGCCCCCCTGACGGCGTGAGCGTCGCCGCGGCGACGACCGCGGTGGTTGCCACCGCCGCCGCGACCGCCGTCCACCCCGCGGCCCGCCGGCGCCTGCGCTGGAACGCCCGCTCGTACACCGCGTCGGCGGACAACCTGCTCGGCGGCGCCTCACCGGCGGCCTCGTCGAACCGTTCCCGGATCTGGTTCATCGCAGCCCCTCCGTCAACGCGAGCTCACCGTCGGCCTCGAGCAATTCCCGCAGCCTCGCCAGCCCGCGCGCGGCCTGGCTCTTCACCGTCCCCTGTGCGCACCCGAGCACCGCCGCGGTCGCGGCGACGTCGAGGTCCTGGTAGTACCGGCACACCAGCACCGCCCGCTGCCGCGGCGGCAACTGCCGCAGCGCGGCCGCGAACGCGATCCGGCCCGGGCTGCCCTCCGCCGCGCCGGCCGCCCCCGCCACATCGGGCGGCTCCGCGACACTGCGCTCCCGCCGCCGCCAGACCCGCCGCACGTCCGCCAGGTACGCGCGCACCAGACACGTCCGCACGAACCCGTCGAGCGCCTCCCGGTCGCGCACCTTCCGCCAGCCCACCGCCAGCCGCATGAACGCCGTCTGCGTCAGGTCATCAGCCCAGTGCCAGTCCCCACACAACAGGTACGCCGTCCTGCGCACCACATCCCGCCGGGCCGTGAAGTACTCCCGGAACTGGCGCTGCTCTTCGCTCTCTCCGCTCGGCATCGCACCTCCCTAGCCCCTAGGTGCGCCCCACCCCTCGTTTCGGTTGCATGCCCCGTCCCGCCGCCCGCTCTGCTGGCCCGCCCGCCTGGCTGCTGGTTTCGGTTGGACGCGCCGCTCTGCCGCTCGTTCCGGTTGGGCGCGCCGCCTGGCTGCCGGTTTCGGTTGGGCGCGCCGCCCGCGCCCGAGCCGAGGGCGTCGCGCCGCGCGTCGGTCCAGAAACCGAAGGATCCCGCCGGTGCCGTCCGCATCCTGCACCCCGCCGTCCCTGCCCGTCAGCGATCCGACCGCGCCGCTCTGCCGACCGCGCCGCCGGCGCCACCCCTTGCTCGACGGCGCTGGCATCGACGCGGTCATCCGGTACACAGGCTGGCAAGGAAACGACGTCGATCACTACCCCTGATCCTGGACCCGGTGCCGGAACTCCGCGAGCGCCGACTGCACCACGCCGTTGAGCCGCTGCAACTCCTCCTCGGTCGGCTCCCGGCGCAGGTGCACCTCGATCTTGAAGTCCCCGTCGACGATCCTCGCCTCGAAGCGCTCCAGCAGATCCTGCGGCAACCGGCGCACCACGAACTCGCGGAACGCCTCCTCGACCGCGCCCGCCACGTCCCCGCACCCGCAGGTCCGGCCCTGCAGGACCGCGCCGAGGTGACTCCGCCCGGCGATCGCGTCCGGATGCGCGTCCGGCAGCGCGGCGAGCCCCTGCTCCAACGCGGTCCGTGCCTGCGCCAGCCGCTCCTGGTGCTGCAGGAAGATCCCGAGGGCGACCCCGGCCCGGCCGAGGATCTCGAAGTCCGCGCCGCGCTGCGCATGGGTCACCGCGTCGGTGAGGCACCGCTCCGCCTCCGCGGTCTGGCCGGCGTCGCGCAGCGCCAGCCCCCAGTTGCGCAGCACCAGACTGGTCAGCTCCGGCCGGTCGATCCGCAGCGCCCGCCGGTGCGCCGCCTCGTACGTGCGCAGCGCACCGTCCCGGTCACCGGCGTCGCCGTACGCGAGGGCGAGGCCGAGCTCCGCCGTGAGAGCGTCCTCGGCGCGCCCCTGCCGGTCGTGGGAGGCGAGGACCCTGCGGATCGCGTCGACCCGCCCGGCCGGATCGCCCAGGTCGCGGCCGGTGTTCGCGAGCGCGGTGAGGACGTTGAGCGTCACGGGATGGTCCGGGCCGAGCCTGACCTCGACCGCGGTGGCGAGCACGGCGATGACGGCCCGGTGCGCGGCCGGCTCGGCGAGCCCCTGCCGCAGCAGTACCGCCGACGCCATGGCCTCGACGACTCCGTCGGGCAGCTGGTCCAGCCCCGCGAACAGCGGCTCGCCGGTCCCGCCGGCGTGCACGACCTCCGCGCGCAGCGCGAGCGCCGACGCGACCTGGTCGTGCCCGTTGCTCCACAGGTTGCGCACCGCCTCCTCGATCACGTCCCGCGCCTGCCCGACGTTGCCGCGCTGCAGCAGCACGTCCGCCAGGGGTTCGAGGCCGAACGCGTACCCGGCGTGGTCCCGGCCGTAGAACGCCTGCCGCCCCTCAGCCCCACGGCGCAGCTCGGCCTCGGCGTCCTCGAGCCTGCCGGTCATGCGCAGCGCGAGGCCGAGGTTCAGCCGGTACGTGAGATGCTCCTTGCGGTCCACAGCAGGCACCGCGATCGCCGCCCGGTAGCAGGCGATGGCCCGGTCGGGCTGGTCGCAGTTGAGCAGGATGTTGCCCAGGTCGCACTGCGCCGACGCCCACGCGGCACTGCCGTGCCCGTGCCGGACGGTGACCGCCCGCAGCTCGCGCACCATCACTTCCTCGGCCTCGACGAACCGCCCTTCATGCATGAGCGAGACGGCCACGTCGATCGGTGCGGCGGATACGTTCACGGCGCGGAAGTCTATCCGTTCCCGAGACATAGCCTTATGGCTACATCGTGATAGGGTGAACACCGTGAATGTGCAGCGACACGTCCCGGCCATGTACCACCAGATCGCCGACCTCCTCCGCGACGACATCACCCGCGGCATCCATCCCTCCGGGCAGCCGTTGCCCACTGAACGCGAGCTCTGCGACCGGTACGCGGTCAGTCTCACCACCGTCCGCCGCGCCCTCGCCATCCTGCGCGAGGAGGGCCTTGTCACCTCCCGCCGCGGCGCCGCCTCGATCGTCCGCGAACGCCCCGCCCGCCGCATCGTGGTGATGGGCCGCGGCAGCCGGCTCACCTGCCGCATGCCCACCACCACCGAACGCTTCAAGCTGGGCATCGACCGGGGCGTCCCCCTCGTCGAGGTGCGCGACCGGCTCGGCCAGGTCGAGGTGTTCCTCGCCGACCAGGTCGAGGTCCTCAGCCCCGAAGGCCTCGCCACCGCCACCACCAGGGTCATGGACGTCGCCTGACCAGGCTGCCCACCGACTCCTCGCAACGGTCCCACCTCGACACCCTCCCTTCACCTCGCGGGTCACCACGCCCCGCCGGACGTCGGCCACTGCCACTCCAGAGGCCTGCACGACACATCACCTCGGATGCCGGCGCACGCCGCAGACCCGCACCGCGAGCCAGGCGCCCCCGTCCTGCCGGCCCTGCATCGCCTCCTGCACCGAGCCGCTCCGCAGCGCGCGTAAGGCCGCCACGGCGCTCGTCACGCCCGCAATCGCTGCCACAGCCGGACACCCCTCCTTCGCTGCCGGACGCGGACCTTACTGCGACGCCACCCACGGACCTCTGCGACACCATCCGTGGACTTCTCTGCGCCGCCACCTGCGGACGTCTCTGCGTCGCCGATCCGCGGACCTCTCTGCGCCGCCGGCGGACCTCTCTGCGCCGCCGCCGGCGGACCTCTCTGCGTCGCCCATCCGCGGACCTCTCTGCGACGCCGCCGGCGTGACCGTTCCGCAGGCCCTACAGCGGCTCCTGCACCGGCCCACTCCGCAGCGTGCGTAACGTCGGCACAGCGCTCGCCGCGACCGCCAGCAGCAGGCACAGCCCGACAACCCCGCCCACCACCGTCCACGGCACGACCAGCTCCACCGGCGCCCCCACCTGCTCGGCCAACCCCGCCCTGATGCTCAGCAACGCACCGAACGCGACCACGCCCCCGAGCACCGCCCCGATCAGCACCACGAGCGCCGACTCCGCCGTCACCAGCCGCAGCACCTGCCGCCGCGTCGCCCCCGCCAACCGCACCGCCCGCAGGTCCGCCGCCCGCCCAGCCGCCGCCATGAGCAGCGTGTTGGCAACGGCGATGGCCCCATACCCAGCAGACACCGCGATCAGCAACACCGTGAACATCCAAACGAGCCGGTCCTCGGCGCCGTCCTGCTCCGCCGCCCACGTGCCCACGTCGACGACCCGCGCACCAGACCCCGCCGGCACCTCGACCCGGTCCCGAACAAACACCGCCGACGTCAACGCCGACAGGTCATGCGCCCGCACCACCGCCCGCGGCAGGACCATGTCTCCCGGGATGGACGCATCGGAGATCACCGCGACCACCCGCAACGCCACCACCGTCCCGTCGGCGAACATCACCGGATACACCCCCGGAACCCCACCCCGCCCAGCCCCGCCACCCGCCGCCCCCGCGCCACCGGACGGCATGGCGGCTCCGGAGCCCGCAGCTCCAGTCGACGGCATCGCGCCATTGGACGGACCCGTCCCACCGGACGGCACCGCACCACCGGACGGCACCGCGCCACCGGACGGCACCGCGCCACCGGACGGCACCGCGCCACCGGACGGCACCGCGCCACCGGACGGTTTCGCGCTACCGGACGGCACCGTGCCGCCGGACGGCATCGGAGCGCCGGATGCACCGGCCGAGCCCGTTCCAACGCTGGCGCCGGATTCGGTCGCCGAGGCCGCCGCGGCAACAGATGCCGTCAGGACCACCGTGTCGTCCCCGCGCAGATCCGCGAGCGAGCCGCTCACCACCTCGAGACGCCGGTTCACCGCGGCGAACGCCGCAGGCTCCACCCCGAACGCGGTCCGCGGCGCCCGCCCGTCACCGCCCTCGGCAGGCGGGACGAACACCGTCGTCGGCAGGATCGCCGCACCGGGCACCGCCGCGACGGCCGCGTCGGACAGACCGGGCGCCCGGTCAGGCGCGACAACCCAGCCGGCGTCGACCCGCGCGGACCGCCCCGCCGCGTACGCCCCGGTCGACGTGCGGACCATGCCGGACACCAGCACCGCGAACGAAACCGTCAGCAGCACCGGCGCCGCCGTCGACGCCGTGCGCCGGGCCGCGGTCAGCGCACTGCCACGGACCAGCATGCCGATCGCACCGCCCCGCGACGGCAGCGGCGAACGCAGCAGCCGCACCACAGGACCGACGACCGCCGGCGCCAGGACGGTGACACCGCTGACGAGGGCCATCATGCTGTACAGCGCGAACGTCGCCGAATGCTGCGCGCTGCCCGACGTCGCCGTCCCCACGCCGAGCGCGGCACCGGCGGCGACCAGCAGCAGGCCGGTGACCCAGCGCGCCCACCCCATCGGCCGCTGCTCGACCACCGCCTCCCGCAACGCCTCGAGCGGACGCACCCGGGCCGCCCGCCGCGCCGCCGACCACGCCCCGGCCAGCGCGACGACCGGCCCGGCCGTGAGCGCCACGACGAACGGCCACGCCACCAACCGCACCCGGAACGTCGCCGGCTCGAACCCCGCATCGACGAGCGCCCATCCCAGTGGGGTTGCGGCGGCGGTCCCGACGAGCATGCCGACGACAGAGCCGGCGGCGCCGACGGCGAGCGCTTCGCCCTGCACCGTCCGCCGGATCTGGCGTGGCGTGGCGCCGACGGCGCGCAGCAGCCCGAACTCCCGCCGCCGCTGCGCCACCGCGAACGCGAACGTCGACGCGACCACGAACACCGTCACGAACCCGGACAACGCCGCCACCGCGGTCAGCACCTGCATCCCGATCCACCGCATGCGCGCGTCGTCGCGCGGCTCCAGCACGCCCCGGTCGTCGCCGGTCAGGACCCGGGCGCCGGTGCCGGTGACCTCGCGGGCCGCCGCGGCGACGGCCGTGGGGTCGGCGCCGGGGCGCAGCATCAGGCCGATCGTGTCGACGCCCGGCGCGAACGCCGCGGCGACCTCGTCGGTGACGTGGAAGCCGGGCGAGTCGACGGTGCCGCTCACCGTGTACGACGTGGGCCCGGCAGCGGTCAGCAACGTGACCCGGTCGCCGGGCGACAGCCCCAGCGCCCGGTCGACGACCACCTCGCCGGGACCGCGCGGGGCGGTGCCCGCCGTCAGACGCAGCCCGCCGAGCTGGGCGCTCGCCCAACCGTGTCCTTCGCGGGCGTCCTGCCTCCGCCCGTCGGCCGCAAACGGCCGGCCGTCGACGATCGCCTGCACATAGAACGTGCGGTCGGGGATGGCGGCCGCGACACCAGGGACAGCGGCGAGGCGCCCGGCGAGCGCCGAGGCAGCGTCGGAGGACAACGGCACCGGCGGCGGGAATGAGTCGGCGGGCGCGACGGCGTCCACGCTGCGGACGACCACGCCGGCGGCCGCGAGACGGTCGGGGACCTGCGGCCGTCCCGACGCGAACAGCAACGTCGTCGCCGTGACCAGCGCGATGCCCACGGCGACGGCGACGAACGCGCCCGCGAACCGCCGGACGGTCCGCGTCACCGCCGTACGCCACCCGTCACCGCCGACTGAATGCGATGCTCGCCGCCGGGTCAGCATGCCGGCCCCACGGCACCCGCTTCGACGGCGGCGGTCCGTGCGGCGACCGTCTCGGCCGTGATCCCGCCCCGCCCGCCGCTGCCGACCAGCTCGTCCACGATCCGCCCGTCGGCGAGGATGACCACCCGGTCCGCCCACGCCGCGGCGACCGGGTCGTGCGTCACCATCACGACCGTCTGCCCGTGCTCGTCGACGAGGGCCTGCAGCAGCGCGAGGACCTGCCGGGACGTGGCGCTGTCGAGGGCGCCGGTCGGCTCGTCGGCGAACACGACCGCGGGCCGGCTGATCAGGGCCCGGGCGAGCGCGACCCGCTGCTGCTCACCGCCGGACAGCTCGCTCGGCCGGTGCCCGGCGCGGTCGGCCAACCCGACGGCGGTGAGCGCCGCCGCGACGTCATCCCCTGCCGGCCGGCGGCCCGCGAGACGCTGCGGCAGCGCCACATTCTGCGCGGCGGTCAGCGTCGACACCAGGTTGAACGCCTGGAACACGAACCCGATCCGATCGCGGCGCAGGCGCGTCAGCGCGTCCTCGTCCAGGTCGTCGAGGCGGGTGCCGTCGACGGTGACCGAGCCTGACGCAGGACGGTCCAGGCCCGCGGCGCAGTGCAGCAGCGTCGACTTGCCCGACCCGGACGGTCCCATCACGGCCGTGAACGTCCCCCGGTCGAACCCCACTGTCACGCCCGCGAGGGCCGTCACCTGCCGTGTGCCGGAGCCGTACACGGCCCGCACGTCGTCGAGAAGCACCGTCGGTGTCATGCCCACGAGCCTGCCCGCGGGCGGGGTGTCGCCGCGTCCGACTCAGGTCGTTCGATTGCGTCGTACTTGAGTCGGAGGCACCGGGACCTGAGCCCGATGCGTAGTTCTTAAGTATGACCTCGCGAGGCAGACCTGAGAATGACGCGTCCCCGCCTCACCTGCGGCTACCGTCGACCTCGTGCGCGAACTCCTGCTGACCCGCCGCCTGCGGCCCGTCGACCTCTACGTGGTCGACGCGGTCCTCGCCGTGGTGCTGGGTGCTTCGCTGTGTGCCTATGCGGCGCTCGAGTCGCCCGAGGGCACAGGCGTGGTCGAGCCGGTATGGGTGTCGGTGCTGACCGGCCTCGTCATCGGCCTGCCGCTCGCCGTGCGCCGCCGCTTCCCGGTCGCGGTCGCCGTCACGGTCAGCCTCGCCACCACCGTCGCGCTCGCGACCGGCGTCATCCCCAACTTCGCGGCCGCCGCGCCGTCTCTCTCGCTCGCGCTGGCCTTCTATACCCTCGCCGTCGCGACCCCGCCACGATGGTCGCTGCCGGTCGCGGCAGGCTGCCTCGCGGCGGTCGTCACGGCGCTCGCCACGACCGGCGGCACCCTCTGGTCGAGCAGCTTCGCCGTCGTGTACGGGGCGGTGATGACCATGCCCGGCTGGCTCATCGGCTGGACGTTGCGGGAGCGGCGGGCGCACGCGGCACGGCAGAGCGAGCAGGTGACCCGGCAGGCGGTCGCGGAGGAGCGGCTGCGGATCGCCCGCGAGCTGCACGACATCGTCGCCCACACGATGAGCCTGATCGTGGTCAAGGCCGCCGTCGGCAACCACGTCGCCGAGGCGAGCCCGCAGGAGGCCCGCGACGCGCTGCGGGTCATCGAGGCGACCGGCCGGGGCGCGCTGCTGGAGATGCGCCGGGCCCTGGGCATGCTGCGCGACGACGCGCCGTATGCGCCGGCGCCCGGGCTGGCAGAGCTGCCGGCGCTGGCCGGGCAGGCCTCGTTCGGCGACGTGGAGGCGTGCCTGGAGGTCACCGGGACGGTGCCGCAGGAGGCAGTGCCCGAGTCGGTGGGTCTCGCGGTGTACCGGATTGTCCAGGAATCCCTGACGAACACGGTGAAGCACGCGGCGCCGGCCCGCTGCCGGGTGACGGTCATGATCGCCCCTGCGGATGTCCGCGTCGAGGTCGCGGACGACGGCCGCCGCCCGATCCGCGCGCACAGCACCGGCCATGGACTGATCGGTATGCGCGAGCGGGTCGCCGCCCACGGCGGCGACTTCACCGCCGCACCGAGGGAGAGCGGCGGGTTCGTCGTCACGGCGAGGTTGCCGTACACGCCGGTCGAGGTGCCGACATGACCACGACGCAACGCCCCGCATGGGCTGCCGCGCCGGCGCGACCCGTACCCCCGTCGACGGAACCCGCGCGGCCCAACGAGACGGCGCGCCTCCGTCGTGTCCTGACGGCGGTGGAGCTTGGCTGCGTCGAGGTTGTCGCGGCCGGGGTTCCCGGCGGCGGGTCCTGCTCGGGTTGGGGTAAAGGCGCGGCTGGGACTGGTGGCGGTAAGGCTGTCGGCGGAGGTGCTGTCGGGGGTGGAGCTTGGGCGGGTTCGGATGGCGCGGGTGGGGTTGCCGCCGGTGGGGCTTGGGTGGAGGGCTTGGGTGGCGCGGATGGGTTCGTCGACGACTGGGTTTGGGACGTTGGGGTGGCACGGTTGGAGTTGTCGGCGGTGGGGCCTGGGTGGGTTGAGGTGAAGGCGCGGCCGGGGTTGTCGGCGGTGGGGCCTGGGTGGAGGGGCTGGGTGGCGCGGATGGGTTCGTCGGCGGTGGGGCCTGGGTGGGTTGAGGTGAAGGCGCGGCTGGGGTTGTCGGCGGTGGGGCTTGGATGGGCTGGAGCGGTGGCGTGTTCGGCGTGGGTATGGGCGTGCATGAGAGCGTGGGGAACGGTCAGGTGCATGGGATTGTCGGTGGAGGTGGTGGCGTGATCAGGGTGTTGATCGCGGATGACCAGGCGTTGCTGCGAGGGAGCTTCCGGGTCCTGGTCGACCTGAGCGAGGACTGCACGACGGTCGGCGAGGCGGGCAACGGGGTCGAGGCGGTGGCGCTGGCCGGGCAGCATCGGCCGGATGTGGTGTTGATGGATGTGCGGATGCCGTTGATGGACGGGATCGAGGCGACCCGGCGGATCTGTGCCGACCCGGTGACCGCTGCGACGCGGGTGTTGATCCTCACGACGTTCGACCTCGACGAGTACGTGTACGGGGCACTGCGGGCGGGGGCGAGTGGGTTCCTGCTCAAGGACGCGCCGCCGGGGGAGCTGCTGAACGCGATCAGGGTCGTGGCGGCGGGGGACGGGCTGCTCGCGCCGTCGGTGACGCGACGGCTGATCGGGGAGTTCGCGCAGCGGCCGGTCGCCGTGCCGGCGGTGCACCGGCGGCTGGACGGGATCACCGGTCGGGAGCGGGAGGTGCTGACGCTGATCGCGCGCGGTTCGTCCAATGTGGAGATTGCAGGGCAGCTCAACCTGAGCCTCGCCACCGTCAAGACGCACGTGAGCCGGTTACTGGCCAAGCTTGAGGTGCGGGACCGGGCACAGCTGGTCATCGTCGCGTACGAAACGGGTCTCGTTACCGTCGCGCAATGACCGCCGTCGGCCAGTGGATGCGCCCCGTTGCCGTCGCAGCCGCCGGTGTTGGGTGCGTGCACGACGCTGGGTGTGCGTTGGGATGTCGGTATTGCGACCTGGTGGGGTGGGGGAGTTCGGGGCGGGGGATGCTCGGGGGCGTTGAGCGGAGAGGTTGTATGACGGTGGGAGTTGCGGTGCGCAGGCCTGGGACGGTGGACGCGGCGCGGTGGTTGCTGCTTGGGGTTGCGGTGCTGACGGTGGTTGGTGCGTTGCTGGGGGTGGTGTTGCTGGAGGACTTGCGGCGGGCGTACATCTCGGCGTACGGCGGGATGCGTGGCGGGGACGAGGCGACCGGGGCGGCGATCGCGGGGGTGATCGGTGCGGTGGTGGTCGCGGGGGTGTGTGCGGTGACGGCGTTGTTGCTCGGGCGGCCGCGGAACTGGGTGCGGGTCGGCGCGTGGGTGGTCTGCGCGATCGGGGTTTGCTGCCTGAGTCCTGGGCTGCTCGGGGGAGGGGTGGTGGCGTCGGCGCGGATCGTTGGCAATGGGGCGGGGTCGGATGAGATCGCGGCGGCGATGGAGGTGGCGATGCCTGGCTGGTACGGGCCGCTGACAGTCGTCCTCGCGGGTGCCTCGGTGGCCGGGGTGGTCGCTGCGGGGGTGTTGCTGGCGTTGCCGGCGTCGAACGCGTACTTCCGCAGGCCGCCGGCGCCGGTAGTCGGGTAGCCGCAGGCGCCGGTCGTGGGGTGGTCGCAACTGTGGGGTCGTCGGATAGCGGCCGGTGCGGGGGCAGAGGGCGCGGCCGCCGGGTAGCTGCCAGGCGTCGGGTAGCCGCAGGTGCCGGTCGTGGGGTGGTCGCAACTGTGGGGTCGTCGGATAGCGGCCGGTGCGGGGGCACAGGGCACGGCCGCCGGGTAGCCGCAGGCGCCGGTCGTGGTCGCAATTGTCGCGTCCTCGGGCAGGCCGTCCCGCCGGTGCACGGGGTGCGGCCGCCGCAAGGGGGTCAGGGCACGGCGGTGAAGAGTTCGTAGGCGATGCCGTCGGGGTCGAGGACGTAGACGCCGCGGCCGCCGGACAGGTGGTTGATCTGGTGGTCGATGACGTGTGGGGCGGAGCTCCACTGGAGGCCGGTTCGTTCGGCGTACGCGAGCGCGGCGTCGAAGACGGCGTCGTCGACGAGGAACGCGTAGTGGCCCGGGCGGGCGCCGGACCGGTCGTCGAAGTCGAGGGTGAGGTCGGCGTTCACGCGTACCGGAGCGAAAGGGCCGGCAGGAGGGGCCGCCTCGACGCCGAGAAGGCCGGCGAGCAGCTGCGCGGCACGGTGGCGATCAGAGACCGGGACGATGGTGTGGTTCAGCACGATGGTCATGACGCTCCTGAAGGACGGTCCGAGGAAGACGCGGGCGGAGAAGACGGAGAAGGCGACGAAGCCAGGCGGACCAGATAGGCTGCGAACCGGCGGGCGTCCGCCGCGGGCCAGTCGGCGACCAGCCGCGCGAACGTCTGCTCCTGCCACGCCCGAGCCCCCGCGAGAAGGTCCTCGCCGGCAGGTGTCAGGTCGAGCCACGTCCGCCGGGCGTCCTGGGGCGACACGGTCCTCGTGACCAGGCCGGCGGCGACGGTCGCGGCCAGCATCCGGCTCGCGTTGGAGCGGTCCAGGCCGAGCTCGACCGCCACCGCGCCGATCTGTGCGGGCCGGCCCGCGGCGGAGATCGCCTCCAGCACCAGGATGTGCGTGACGTCGCCGCCCTCGTCGTGGGTGATGCCGGCCGCCCACCGCCGCGACCAGAACCGGACCAGCCGGAACAGCGCCGGCCCGCCACCCGAATCAATATCTGTGCGCATCGCACAGATATTACGTGCGATCCGCACACAGTCGCAAGGGAGGACCGAAATGCGTCCACAGTGGACAGATCTGCCGGAGGCCGTGCGGAAGACGGTCGAAGCGCTGGTGGGAGGTGTCGGTCGGGTCGACGCGTGCCCGGACGGGTTCTCGCCCGGGTTCGCGGTGCGGTTGACGCGCGCGGACGGGCAACGCCGGTTCGTGAAAGGGATCGACGCCGGCGCCTGGCCGCACGAGGTCGACGCGTACCGGACCGAGGCGAGGATCGGCGAAGCCCTGCCGCCGGCGGTGCCCGCGCCGCGGCTGCGTGGCGTGCACGACGACGGCCACTGGTGCGTGCTCGCCTTCGACGACGTCGACGGCCGGTCGCCGGGCCGCCCGTGGACGCCGCAGGACATCCGCCGCGTCGTCGGCGCGATCGGTGACCTGGCCCGGGCCGCCACCCCGTCGCCGGTCCCGCTCCCCGCCAGCCATCCGCGGCTCGGCGGGTGGTCCGACCTTGCGTCCGACTCCTCACGATTGTCCGGATTGCGCCGGTACGACGAATGGGCCGCCGCCAACGTCCAGCGCCTCGCCGGGCTGGAGCGCAGTGGCCTCGAAGCGGCGCGCGGCGGGTCGCTCGTGCACGGCGACCTGTACCCGCACAACATCCTGCTGACCGGTGACCGGGTGGTGTTCGTCGACTGGCCGCACGCCCGCCGGGGCTCGCCCGTCATCGACCTGGTGGCGTTCCTGTCGAGCGTGGCCGCCGACGGCATCGACCCCGAGCCGTTCCTGCCCGTCGGTACGCCGGAAACCGCCACCACGGCGATCCTTGCCGCACACACCGGATTCCTGCTGGCGGGGGGCCTGGCAGAGCCGCTGCCCGGCCTCGAACGGATCACGGCGGAGAAGCTCCGCCTCGGACGGGGCGCGTTCAGGTGGCTGCGCACCCGCCTGTGAGTGGAAGTTTCACCGTCCGGCCCAGGTCCGGGACGCCCCGCACGAACGGAACACCACGGCCGGTCATCGTGGCCCTACGCTGCGCGGCATGCTCCCACGCATCCTGGCGGCGCTGGCAACGGTGCTCACAGCGACAGCAGCGACAGCAGCGACAGCAGTGACAGCAGCGCCGGCACACGCCGGCGGGCAGCACACCAAGCCGGTGAACGGGTTCTCCAGACAGGGGCCGTGGAACACGAAACTGCCCCGGCACGTGCCGCTCGCCGCCAACTCCGCCGCGGTCGTGGAGAACATCCGCCTCGACAAGGTGAACAACTACGGCTCGTGGGCGGTGAACACCGACGAGTACTCCACGCCGATCTTCACGGTCGGCAGGGACGCCCCGACGCAGCGGTGGACGTTCTCCGACTGCCTGAACCTGCCGCACCTCGCGCCGGTCATCGCCGACAGCCTCGCGGCGGTGCCGACCCCCGCGGACCTGATCGTGTCCAAGGGCACCGACGCCGCCGTGACGATCTACCAGCCGTCGACGGACACGTACTGGGACTTCTGGCGCGCCGAGCGGGACGCCGCCGGGCACTGGTCGGCGTGCTGGGGCGGGAAGATCGAGCACTACTCCCGCAACCCCGGCATCTTCACCAGCCCGCTCGGCGCGACCGCGACCGGCCTGCCGATGGGCGCGTTCACGATCCGCATCGACGAGCTGCGCCGCGGCAGGATCGACCACGCCGTCAACATCGCCACCGTCCGCACCCGCAAGGACTGCAACTCGTGGCCGGCGACCCGCAACGACGGCAACACCGAGGGCGCCGACATCCCGTGCGAGGGCCAGCGGTTCCGCCTCGACCCGGCGTTCGACATCAGCGTGGTGCGCAGCCCGGCCGCCCGCACGATCGCCCGCGCCATGCAGGAGTACGGCCTGATCATGACCGACAAGGCGGGCGCGCTCGTCACGTACGCCGAGGACCCGCGACCGTACATGGCGGCCAACGGCGGCGTCGACCCGTACTTCGCCCTCATGGACCCCGACGACATCGTCCCGGACGGCGCCGAGAAGTACCTGATCCTCGGCGACATCCCCGTCGAGCGGCTGCAGGCTCTCCCGTACGACTACGGCCGCCCCTGCTGACCGCGCTTGTTGCGGGCCCATCGACGATCCGGCATCATGACCGCATGATGATCAACCGGAAGGGCGGCCTCCGCCCGGCTCGATGAGCCCGCACGGGTGGCACCTGCCACCGCCCGACGACGATCGCCCCACCGTCCTCGCACACGCAATGGCGCTGCGGGCCGCGCACGGCCCCGGCCCCTGGCCAGACGGCGGCGACCCACTCCCGGACCGGCAGGCGCGGCCGGCCGCACCGCTGATCTCCGACACGGTCCTCGAGGGCATCCGCTCCCAGCACATGACCCGGGCCGCCGCGCCCACCGCGAGCCCCGGCCTGGCCGACCTCATCGAGGCGGTCGTACGCCGCCCGCCGGAAGCCGGCGCTGTCCGGCGGTTGCGCGCCGCGGCGACGGCCGCGGGCTCCGACGACCTCGTCCGGCAGTTGCAGGGCCGGGACCTGCCCGCCGGACGCCTGCGCGAGCTGGCGCTGCATCTCGCGCGGCACGGGACCGGCCGGGACGAGGTCGCCACCGGCGTGATGCTGCTCGGCGTCAGCGGCGACCGGCGCGACCGCGACCTGCTGCTCCTGCTCGGCGCCCTCGACACCCTCACCCGCTACGCCGTGGCCGCGCTGCGCGGCTCGCAGCCCGACCCGGACCGCGCCGTGTACGAACTGGCCCGCCGGGTCGACGGCTGGGGACGCATCCACGCCGTGGAGCAGCTGCGCGGCACCGGCGACCCGGAGATCCGGGCGTGGCTGCTCCGCGACGGGTACCGCAACACGATCATGGATGAGTACCTCGCCCACCTCGCCGCCACCACCGGCGGCCTGCTGGACGCGCTGGCACCCGACGCGATCGACGAGCCGCTGCTGTCCGGCGCCGACGGGATTCTGCTCGCGCTGCTGCACGGCGGGCCGGCGGCCGACATCACCCACTACCCGGACGGGCCGCGGGTCATCGACCGGTACCTCACCCACGCCGGCAATTACCCGCCGGACCTGAGCCGGGTCGGGGTCGTCGGCACACTGAGCGACTTCATCGCCGGGCAGACGGTGCGGCCGTCGGGTTCAGGTCCGAAGGCGGACGCGGTGGCGTGGTCCGCCGCCGAGCGGGCCCGGCTCCGCGACGCCTGCGACGCCCTGACCGCCCGGCCCGCCTGGCGGGAACTGCTCGACCGGGCGCTGCACAGCGCCGACCCCAAGGAGTTCCAGCGGGCGATCTGGGTGGCCGAGAAGCTGCACGTGCCGATGGACGGCCTGCTCCGGGCGCACCTGCGCCGCGAGCCGTTCGACACCTACCTGTGGTTCTCCCTCGTCGACGGTACGAGCGACATCGACGGCGTGCTCGACCTCGCGGCCGAACTCCTCCCGCTGGCGGACCTCGCCACCGGGCCCACCCTCGACCTCGGGCTCGGCAGCGACCGGCCCGAGCACGTCCTCGACATCGTCGTCAGCCGCCTCGACGCGCACCCCGGCAAGGGCTGGCCCCTGATCGCGGCGGCCCTGGCCAACGCGACGGTCCGCAACCGCAACATGGCCGTGCGGGCGCTGGACGCCTGGCCCGCCGGGACCCCGGCCGCGGCGGAGGCCGTCGCCGCCGCGGCGCGCGTCGAACCGGACCCCGGGATCGACCGGCGGATGCGGGCGCTGCTGCGCAAGTGGGGGATGTAGCCGAACCGGCCCGACAGCGAGGGACCGGCGGCCCGGTCCCTCGCTGCGAGGGAGGTCAGCGGGGGCGGCCCAGGAAGGCGCGGCCGGCCTGGCGCTGCTGCTCGGCGAGCAGGAACGCGGCGAACTCGGCACGCTGCTCGTCGGTCATCGTGTCCTTGGGGATCGTGAGCGACTGGACCTTGCCGAGCAGCATGTACCAGGCGTCCGGTGTCTCGACGACGCTGTCCACGCCCGCCCAGCGGTAGCGGGACTCGACGAGCGGGTACACGACGCCGACCCACTCGTCGGTGAGCGTCATCTGGAAGCCGTCCTTGATGACGTGCGACTGCATGCGCACGGCCCGGCTCGCGGTGAGCGGGCCGATCACGGTGCCGATCAGGACGCCCAGGACGAGCGTCATGACGATCAGCTCGAGCGGGCCGCCGGTCGCGATCAACAGCACGCCGAGCGCGAGGAGGATGCCGCCCATGATGCGCATCCGGCGGACCTGCGGGCGCATCACGACCGTGATCGTGCGGCGCAGGCGCCGCTCGTCGTAGGGCACCCACATGGTGATCTGCATCGGCGCATCGTAGGCGATCCGAACTGGACCTGAAGTCCCGGTGAGGTCCTACGATCGTCTGCATGGCCGCCATTCGGGGAGATCGCAGGACCTTCTACCAGCTGCTCGTCAACACGCTGCTCGTGTCGGTGGTCAACTTCACGGTGTGGTTCGCGATCACGTTCTACGTGTACCTGGAGACGCGGTCGGTGTTCGCGACCGGGCTCGTGTCCGGCATCTTCCTGGTCATGACGGCCGTGACCGGGATCTGGTTCGGCAGTCTCGTCGACCATCACAGCAAGACGACGATGATGCAGGTGTCCGCGGTCGCGTCGTTCCTGCTGTACGCGGCGGCGTTCGGCGTCTACCAGACGGTGCCGCGGGAGGAGTTCAAGGACCCGGCGAGTGTGCCGCTGTGGGTGATGATCGTGCTGCTCATGTTCGGCGTCATCGCCGGCAACATCCGCACGATCGCGTTGCCGACGATGGTGACGGCGCTCATCGAGGAGGGCGACCGCGACCGGGCCAACGGGCTCGTCGGCACGACGTCGGGGGTGTCGTTCCTGGTGACGTCGGTGATCAGCGGCTTCCTGGTGGCGATCGGCGGCATGTTCTGGGTCCTCGTCATGGCCCTCGCGGTGCTGGCCGCGGCGGTCGTGCACATGTCGCTCCTGCGCGTGGTCCCGGCGGCCGTGGCGACCGCCGAGGACGGCGAGGAGCCGCGGCGCAGCGTCGACCTCAAGGGCACCATGCGCGTCGTGGGTGAGGTGCCCGGCCTGACCGCGCTCATCCTGTTCTCGACGTTCAACAACTTCCTCGGCGGCGTCTACATGGCGCTCATGGACGCGTACGGGCTGTCGCTCGTCGACGTGCGGACGTGGGGCCTGCTGTGGGGCGCGCTGAGCGCCGGGCTGATCGTCGGCGGCCTGTGCGTCGCCCGGACCGGCCTCGGCAGCCGCCCGGTCCGCCTGCTCCTGCTGGTCAACGTCGTGCTGTGGACCGTCACCGTGCTGTTCCCGGCCAGGTCGTCGATCGTCCTGCTCGGCGCGGGGATGCTCGTGTACATGGTGCTCGTCCCCTACGCGGAGGCCGCCGAGCAGACGATCCTGCAGAAGGTGGTCCCGTACGAGCGGCAGGGGCGCGTGTTCGGCTTCGCCCAGAGCGTCGAACAGGCCGCGTCGCCGCTGACCGCGTTCCTGATCGCGCCGGTCGCCCAGTTCGTGTTCATCCCGCTGATGACCGACGGCGCCGGCGCCCGCCTGATCGGCGACTGGTTCGGCACCGGCGCCGACCGCGGCCTGGCGCTCGTGTTCGTCCTGACGGGGTTCGTCGGCCTGGCCGCCAGTGTCGTCGCGTTGCGCAGCCGCCCGTACCGCCGGCTCAGCGACCACTTCACGGCGACCCCCGCGCCGTTGGTGGAGAAGGTCACCGAACCGTCCTGACAAAGACCACCCGCAACGCTGGCGTTCGTACACGTGTACGAATAACGTCTACGTTGGTCGGTCGTTGGTCCTTGGAAGGGTGGTTCGCCGATGCTTCGCAAAGACCTCACCGATCTCGTCCGCGCGGTGCTGCGGCGCCCGGCGCCGGGCGACGGGTTCGCGGTGCGCATCGACTGGCCGGGCTACGGTCCGGTCCTCGTCTGCCACGACTTCACGCAGTTCAGCCCTACCCTGGACCGCGCGCTGCGACGGGCGGCCAGCACCGAGCGCTACTGGTCCCGCGGGCCGTTCCAGCCCCTCGCCGTCACGGTGGTCCCGATCGAGCACGCGGCGTTCCTCGCCCACCCGCGCGAGTGCCCGTCGACGGACTGCCCGACGACCGCGCCCCTGCTCGGCATCGAGGGCAAGGACCTGACGAAGCGCCCCTGAAGCCGGGCCGCCAAAGAAGCGGCCCGGCAACGGAGCCCCCCCAGAGCTCAGGACGGGGGGTCGCAGTGCCAGATCAGCAGCCGGCGGTCCCCGGTCGCGCCGGTGACGGTGCGGCCGTCGTCGCTGATCGAGCGCGCGCCGGCACCGGATCCGGCGGGCAGCGGCCGCACACCCGGCGGCAGCGGCAGCCGCTGGACGGCGCCGCCGGGGGAGAGCCGGACCGGCTCGCGCAGGTCGCCGCCGATGGTGATCGACCAGCCGGTCGGGGTGCCGTCGGCGATGTCGGACGGGGCGCCCGCCATCACGAACGCGGAGTCGCCCGCCGCGGAGGAGAGGAACCAGCGGACCGGCACGACCCGGTTGCCGCCGGTGACCGCCGCCCAGCCGTACGCGAAGGTGCCGCGCACCGCCACGGCCTCGGCGCCCTCGTAGCCGGCCGGCAGCGGCAGCAGCGTCGGGCTGCCCTCGTGCACCCAGCGGACCGCCGCCCCACGGACCACGCCGACGACGACGCCGTCGTCGGACACGCCGCTGGCGTGCGAGCCGCCGGTGCCCGGCGTGCCGAACCCGGGCGGCATCGGCAGCGCGACGACGGTGCCGGGGCGGTCCGCCGGCCACAGGACCGGGACGTTGTCGTCGCCGGCCTCGCCCGAGGCGTACCCGACGACGTCGCCGCGGGCGTTGAGGGCGGTCGGCGTCGTGTACGGGTACCCGGCCAGCTTCGGTAGCATCGTCTTCGCGCCGTCGCGGTAGGTCCACGCCAGCTGTTGGCTCGAACTGACGACGTCGTCGTAGCCGGCGATCACCCCGTCGACGTTGACCGCCACCACCTCGCCGGTCGCGCCGGGGTAGGCCACGGCCTGCCCGTCCGTGATACGGGACGCGATCCCCCCGACGGAACCGACGACGTAACGACCCGAGGGGTCGACCACCGGGATGCCGGGGGCGCCCGGGACCTGGATCGTGTCGACCGCGCACGCCGCGAACGGCGGGTCCTGCGGCCCATGCGCGGCGGGCGCGCCGCGGTGCCCGTCCGGTGCGGCGGCGCCGAGCGCGTAGGCGGTGCCGCCGGCGACGACCAGCGCGGTCGCCGCACCGGCCAGGATCGCGCCACGTCGGGCGGCCTGGCGGCGGCCGGTGGCGATGGCCAGCCCGATGTCGGCGGTCGTCGGCGGCACCTCGACCGCCAGCAGCAGGTCACGGAGCTCGTCATCTGTGGTCATCGCAGTGTTCCCATCGTCTTGGCCGGAGCGGGCGCCGGCGTCAGCGCGGCCCGCAGCACGGCGAGGCCCCTGGAGGACTGGCTCTTGACGGTGCCGGCGGAGCAGCCCAGCGTCTCGGCGACCTCCTCGACCGGCCGGTCGAGGAGGAACCGCAGCACGATCACGGCGCGCTGCCGCTGCGGCAGACTGCGCAGCGCGGCGATGAGCACGCCCCGGTCGTCGGCGGCGTCATACGGCCGGTCGGCGCCGGGCCGCTCGTCGTCGGCGTGCGGCAGCAGCCGCACCCGTGACCACAGCCGGCGCTTCTCGTCGATGTAGGTGCGCACCAGCATCCGGTGCACGTACGCGTCGAGGTTCTCGGCGCCGCTGGCCCGCCGCCAGTGCCGGTACAGCTTCGTGATGGTGACCTGCACGACGTCGTCGGCACGGTCCTGGTCCCCGCCGCACAGCAGATATGCGGCGCGATGGAGCGCTGTCAGCCGCGCCGACACGTACGTCGTGTAGTCGGCCTCGCTGTCGCCGCGCATCCGGGCTCCTCCCTGTCGCCTTCACCCCGTCCGACGGGGGCGGGCGCGGCGGAGGTTGAGCGGTCCGCGGAAATCAGCCGGAGCGCAGCGCGTCCTCCACGCCGGTCTCGTGCTGCCCGAGGTAGACGGGGTCGCGGCCGGACGCCACGTCGTAGACGACCTTGACGCAGGCCGGGTACTCGCGGCGGGCGTTGGCCCGCCACACGGACTTGAACTTGCTGACGCTGTCGTCGCCGACCCCGGCGGCGTCCAGGCCGAGCCGGCGGCACAGCATGACCGCGCGGGGCAGGTGGAACGACTGCGTCACCACGGTCACCTGGGTGACGCCGAAGACGCGCTTCGCGCGGGCGCACGTGTCGTAGGTGTCGAAGCCGGCGTAGTCCCGGACGATCTTCCGGTCGGGCACGCCGTGCTCCATCAGCCAGGCGCGCATCGCGGTGGGCTCGTCGTAGTCGTGGTGCATGTTGTCGCCGGAGACGAGCAGCACCTTGACCTTCCCGGTCTCGAGCAGCCGTCGGGCGAGCTCCAGCCGCGCCTCCAGGAACGGCGAGGGGGTCCCGTCGGCGTACACCTGAGCGCCGAACACCAGCGCGACCGGCGCGACCGGCACCGTCTGCTCGGTGTACAGGTGGCCGTCGGCGGACGAACGGACCCAGAGCACGCTGCCGACGATGAGCAGCAGCACGCTGTGCAGGCCGGCGGCGGCGAGCATCGCCAGGCCACGGACGGTGCGCCACTGCCACCAGCGCCGGCGCGCCGGCGCCGCCGCCCCGACCGGAGGCGCCGGCTTCGAAGGCATGGCCCCGAGCCTGACACCCGCCGTCAAGCCCGGTCACGACGCGTCCGGCAGCCCCGCGCTCGCCCGCCAGTCCGCGACCCTGACCAGCATCTCCAGGTATGCGAGGACGAACGGCCCGTGCCGGTCGCGCAGCCCGGCCGCCGTCGCCGGCCACCCGACCGTCGGGTCGCCCGCCAGGACGCCGGCGGGCTGCCCGAGCAGCGCCGGCACGGCGACGGCCAGGCCGGCGCCGACGTCCCCGGGCAGCGGCACGTGCAGGCGGAGGTTGCCGTGGTGCGCCAGGACCAGGTAGCGAACGAGATCGGGGTCGTCGACGCCGTCGAGCAGCCCGCGCATCGGCCCGTCGAGCAGCAGCAGCGACCCGAACTCGTGCCGGTAGGCGACGTCGTCGCGGAACCGCAGCGGTGCGTCGATCCCCGACTTCGCCCACGGCCGGCCCGCCGTGATCCACGCCGGCTCCGGGTCACCGGCCAGGCAGCAGAGCGCGTCCTGCCACGTCGGGTGCGCCTTGCCGAGGTCGTGCGTGAACCCGGCGGTGACGGCGGCGTGCGCCGCGCCCGGCGGCAGGTCCGGGCCGAGGGTGCTCAGCAGCGCCCGGACCTGGTCACGGACGTCGGCGCTGTGCTGGTCGAGCGACAGCCACCCGGTGCCCGGACCGGTGCCCGGACCGACCGGCCGCGGGACCGGGTCCACGTCGGGCGCCGGGTCCACCGGCCCGCCCGTGGACGCGTCGAGGCCGCCGTCGTGCGCGGCCACGAGGACCGTCTCCCCGGGCCGCAGCGGCGAGTCCGCCGTCACCCGGGCCCAGCCGCCGTCGGCGTGGTCGAACCACCAGACGGCGACCCGGCCGGCGAAGGCCCGGACGGCGCGGGACGGCACCGGGGTCCGCCACCGCTGCTCCGGCGGCCGGACCTCCGGCACGGGCCGTCCCGAGCCGTCGGCCGGCGTCCACCGCGCCCACGCGACCTGCACGTCGAAGTCGCCGGTCTCGGAGAGGTACGGCGTCACGTCGACCTCGGCCGTCGTGTCGAACAGGGCGACGAGGTCCGCCCGCGACAGCGACGGCGGCGCGGCGGCGGGAGCCGGCGACACGCAGGTGAGCGACAGCGGCTCGGCGGTCGGCCACGGCCCGTCCGGTGCGGCGAACGACAGCAGCCGCAGCAGGGTGGCGGTCGCGGTGGGGGACCGGTGCGGCTCGGCGACGATCCAGTGCGCGCCGTTGGTGACGAGGGCGAAGTCGATCGGCCACGCCCCCGGGAACAGCCCGTAGCCGCGGTTGAGGGCCTTGCTGGCGAGCGCGTCGGCGGACCCGATCACCACCGCGGGCCGGTGCGGGTGCAGGCGCCACCGCCGGTCGGCCTCGCCGGCGCCGCCCATCACCACGTGCACGCTGACCTCGCCGGTCAGGTCGAGCGCGTCGAGCCACCGCGCGACGTCCCCGGCGACCGGTTCCAGCGGGACCCCGTGCGGCAGCGCGAGCAGCAGCCGGCGCGGCGCCAGCTCGTACAGACGCCGCCAAAGCCACACGAGCACCAGGTGCGACGGGTCAGGGACGGCCGGGACCGTGCCGGGCAGACCGTCGCGGGCGAGCCCGGCCAGCACCGGGTCCGGCGGGCCACCCGTCGCGCGCCGGAAGAACGCGTCGAACACCCGGCCGACCTTACCCGGCATCGAAATGCGTTGCCGGTGCGGCGGCGCCGGTGCTGCACTGTGCGCCGGAGGTGGACGTGCAACGTCAACAGCGGCCGGCGGGCGCCGGTCACGTCGGGGACCGCATGAAGCTGCACCGCAGGACGGTGTGGCTGGACGGTCGCGCGCGCACCGTCATCTCGCCGCGGGCCGGCACCGACTGCCGGTTCAGCACGAACTTCCACCACGGGACGTGGCACATCCTGGGCGACTGGCGCAGCGCGCGGCTGCTGGGCCGGCTGCTGTGGGGGCTGTCGTTCCAGCGGCGCCAGGACACCCTCGTGGTCATCGACCTGCCGCACATCGACCCGAACCCGTTCGACGCCGCCCCCGGCGACCCGATCGTGCTCATGCCGTCGGACCTGACCGGCATGAGCACCCGCGCGTTCCGGGACCTGCGGCGTCAGCTGCCGCTGCGCGGCGCGCCCGAGGGCACCGTCCGCTGGCACACGCACGGCCTCGACCCGGTGGCGGCGGAGCGGGCGATCCCTTGGTATGAGCGGACGCGCAGCGTGGAGTCGCCGCCGTTCGTGCCGGCGCGGAGACCGCGGACGCAGATCGGCCGGGTCGGCGGGCTGCTCGCGCTGACCGCGTCCGCGCCCGACCTGCGCGCCTACGCCCCCGGCGTCTACCTGCTCGGCCAGAACGCGCACCGGGGCATGGACTACCTGGAGCTGGAGTGGCCGGAGGGCGAGGTGCAGGTGTTCAACGACTACCGGCACCGCGTGTCGGCGGCCCAGGTCGCCCGGCGCGAGCTGATCGCCGAGGGCAACGACCCGGCCGGCGCGCGGTTCGACGAGCTGGTCTGGGACCGCGGCGACGACGTGCGCCGCCGCGCCCTGCGGCCGATCGCCTCGGTGGGGGAGCGCTCTCCGAGGGATTGACAGGCGTGCGCAGGCACCCCGACGACACCGCCGTCTACCTGGACGCCGCCACCCTCTACGGCATCCTGTTCCGCGAGTCGCCCCGCCCGCTCAGCAACCTGTACGCCGCCGCCGCGACCGCCACCTCGATGCGCGACGTCGCCGCCACGGCGATCGGTTACTGACCGTTCGCCACACGGGCGGCCGGGCTTTGCCGGGCCGCCCGCCGGGCGCGTTATCGTGTCGCGGTGACGGGGATGCTGCTGTGTGCGCACCGGGCGGGCAACAACCTGGCGGAGCTGCGGGACGCGCTCGACGCCGGGGTCGACCTCGTCGAGGCCGACGTCAGGCTGTACCGGGGTGCCCTGGAGATGCGGCACGCCAAGGCGCTCGGGCCGCAGCTGCTGTGGGAGCCGTGGCGGGACGTGGCGCGCCGCCGCGACACGCCGGTGCCGCTGCTGGCCGAGGTGCTCGCGACGGCGGCGGGGGAACCGCGGCTGATGCTGGACCTGAAGGGGCCGTTCCTCGGGGTGGCGCCGGCGACCGCGGCCGCGCTGCGGGAGGCCGCGCCCGGGGCGCCGGTGGCGGTGTGCTCCAGGCAGTGGCGGATGCTGGACGCGTTCGAGGACCAGCCGCACGTACGGCGGGTCTACTCGGCGGGCAACAAGCGCGAGCTGGCCAAGGCGCGGCTGCTGGTGCGCCGGCAGCGGGTCGCCGGGCTGTCCATCCGGCTCAGCCTGCTCACCCCGCAGGTCGTCGAGGAGCTGCACCAGCACTGCGACCTGGTCATGGTGTGGTCGGTCGACACCGAGAGCGACCTGGCCCGGGCCCGCGAGCTCGGTGTCTCCGGCATCATCAGCAAGAACCTGCCGATGCTGCGGGCCATCGCCGGTGATCAGCTTGGAGATCAGCCCGGAGATCAGCCCGGTGACGGCCCGGCGACGAACGTCCGGGCCTCCACGACGTAGGACAGGTCGGGCTGGACGCGGACCCACTCGCGCATCGGCCGGCCCGGGCGCGGGGAGCACGGCCGGCCGGCCCCGCCCGCGACGAGCTCCGCGACCCGGGCCGCCGGCAGCTTCACGATCAGGTCGTCGCCGACGACGAAGGCGTAGCAGCGCCCGCCGGCCCGCAGCGCCGGGGAACCCAGCATCCGGCCGATCTCGTCGCCGGGGTACCGGCGCAGCGCCGCCGCCAGGATGTCGGACATGTCAGGCCATCCCGCGCAGCTCGGCGAGGCGCTGCTCGCGGTGGCGGCGCTCCACGTCGGTGACGGTGCCGGCGAGGGACGAGGTGAGGGCCTCGACCGCCTCCGCGTGGCGGCCGGCCCGGGCGAGCAGGTCGGCGCGCACCGCGTGCCAGCGCGGATCCGGCGGCAGGTCCGCGAGCAGGGCGAGGCCGGCCGCCGGACCCGACGCCTCCGCGGCGGCGACGGCCCGGGCCAGCCCCGCCGCGGGGTTCGGGGCGACCGACATGAGCAGGTCGTACAGGCGCAGGATCTCCGGCCAGTCGGTGCCGTCGTAGGAGGTGGCGCGGGCGTGCTCCGCGGCGATCGCCGCCTGCAGCTGATACGGGTCGGCGCGCCGCTGCGACGCCTCCAGCGACGCGTTGAGCAGCGCGATCCCGCGGGCGATCGCCGCCGCGTCCCATTGCGTGCGGTCCTGGCAGTCGAGGGTGACCACGGCGCCGGAGGCGTCGAGGCGGGCGGGCCGGCGGGCCTCGGTGAGCAGCAGCAGCGCGAGGACGGCGGCGGGCGCGGGCTGGCCGGGGAGCAGCGCGTGCAGCAGCTCGGCGAGCCGGACCGCCTCGCGGCAGGCGTCCACGTCATAGGTGGCGTGCCCCGACGTGTACAGGCTGTGGATCACGCCGCACACCGCGGGGAGCCGCGCCGGGAGCTCCGAGGGCGCCGGCACCCGGTAGGGGATGTGCGCGGCGGCGATCTTCTGCCGGGCGCGGGTGAGCCGTTTCTCCGTCGCCGCCTCGGTACTGAGCAGCAGCCCCGCGATCTGCGCGGGCGACAGGCCGCACAGCGTCCGCAGCGCGAGGGCGACCTGCGTCGGGGGCGACAGCGCCGGATGGCAGCAGGTGAAGATGAGCCGGAGCAGGTCGTCGTGCACGACCTCGTCGGGCGGCAGGTCGGCGCGGGCCAGCTCGATCATCCGGGTGCCTTCCTCCTCCTTGCCGCGGCGGGCCTGCTCGCGGCGCAGGATGTCGATGGCCTTGCGGCGGGCGGTGACGGTGAGCCACGCGCGGGGCTGCGGCGGCACCCCGGTCACCGGCCACGCCCCGAGGGCCGCGAGGGCCGCCTCCTGCACGGCGTCCTCGGCGATCTGGACGTCGCCGACGGTCCGGATCAGGGTCGCGAGGATCCGCGCCCCTTCCACCCGGACCGTCTCGGCGACGGTGTCGTGCACGCCGTCTACCTGGCGGCGATGACCGGGCGGACCTCGACGGCGCCGCCCCACGCCGCCGGGATCTGCGCGGCGATCGCGACGGCCTCGTCCAGGTCGGCGGCCTCGATCAGGTAGTAGCCGGTCAGGGCCTCCTTCGTCTCCGCGTACGGGCCGTCGGTCGTGACGACCTTCCCGCCGCGAGCGCCCTCCACCCGGACCACGGTGGCCGTCGCCGTCGGGTGCAGGACGGCGCTCGCCCGGAGGCTGCCGGCGTTGTCGACCGCGAACTGCCGGTACTCGGCGAGCTCGGCCGCCTGCTCCGGCGCCCACCAGTCGACGTCGGCGGTGTAGGTCAGTGCGAGGTACTGCGGCATCGGACCGCTCCTTCCATCTCGGGAACTCAACCATGGAACGATCGGCACCCGCCGGGAAAGGACATCAGGACCCGGTGATTGCCGGATGAGAATTTGATTTGGCAGAAAGTTCTTACCTGGCTCCCAGGAAGCACCGTTACGTTGGTTGCATGCGCCGCGAGGAGGCACCACGCGACCTTGAGGTCGAGTTCGATGTCCCGGCCCAGGGCGACGTCCTCGCCCAAGGTGACGACGCCCCGCCGCGCCCGCCCCGGCAGTGGCCGAAGCTGCCCGCCCCCCGCAGGAACGTGCTGCTCGCTGCCGTGGTCCTGCTCGCGCTGGCATTGACCGCCTACGTCGCGTTCCAGGCCGGCGGCGGCGGAGCCGAGACGGCGAAGCCGCGCCCGTCGGCGTCGCCCTCGCCGTCGGCGTCCGGGCCGCCCACGATCGCGCAGGTCTACGCGGCCGTCGCCCCGTCGGTCGTCACCATCCAGGCCATGAACGGCGAGGCCGTCACCGCGACCGGCACCGGCGTCGTCGCCAGTGCGCAGGGGATCATCCTGACCGCGTTCCACGTCGTCGAGGGCGCCGCCGGCATCCAGGTCATCTTCGCCGACGGCACCAAGACCCCGGCGAAGGTCGCCCAGTCCGACCCGGCCCTCGACATCGCCGCGCTCGCCCCCGAAGGGCTGCCGGACGTGCTGGTCCCCGCCGTCATCGGCAACTCCGAGCGGCTCGCCGTCGGCAACACCGTCATCGCGATCGGCAACCAGCTCGGGCTCACCAGCAGCGCCACCGCCGGCGTCGTGTCCGGCCTGCATCGCACCGCGACCAACCCCGACGGCACCAAGCTCACCGGCCTCATCCAGTTCGACGCGGCCGTGAACCCCGGCAGCTCCGGCGGCCCGCTCCTCAACGCCAAGGGCGAGACGATCGCGATCGTCGTGGCCCTCGCCAACCCGACCTCCGCCGGCACGTTCGTCGGCGTCGGCTTCGCCGTGCCGATCGGCGCCGCCCTCGGCGCGGGTGGCGGAGACCAGGCACCACAGCAGTAAGCACCCGCTCGCAGACGTAAGGACGATACGTGGACACACCATCCGAAAGCGGCATCACCAGCGCGGTCGAGCAGGTCCTGTACGAGGTCAAGAAGACCATCGTCGGGCAGGACGCGCTCCTGGAGCGGCTCATGGTCGCCCTGCTGTCGCGCGGGCACATCCTCGTCGAGGGCGTCCCCGGCCTGGCCAAGACCCTCGCCGTGAAGGCGCTCGCGTCGGCGATCGGCGGGCAGTTCCACCGCGTCCAGTTCACCCCCGACCTGGTGCCCGCCGACATCGTCGGCACCCGCGTGTACCACCAGGTCAGCGGCCAGTTCCAGGTGTCGCTCGGACCCGTGTTCACCAACCTGCTGCTCGCCGACGAGATCAACCGGGCGCCGGCGAAGGTGCAGAGCGCGCTGCTGGAGGTCATGCAGGAGCAGCAGGTGACGATCGGCCGGGAGACGCACCACATCCCGCGGCCGTTCCTGGTCATGGCCACCCAGAACCCGATCGAGTCCGAGGGCACGTATCCGCTGCCCGAGGCGCAGGTCGACCGGTTCATGATGAAGGTCGTCGTCGGCTACCCGAGCCCGACGGAGGAGTTCGTCATCGTCGAGCGGGCCATCTCCCCGGCGCCGCTGCTGCAGGCGATCGTCGACCCCACCCGGCTGATCGAGATGCAGGGCGAGGTCGAGCAGGTCTACGTCGACCCGGCGCTCATCGAGTACTCCGTCCGCCTCGCCAACGCGACCCGCCGGCCCGAGGAGGTCGGGCAGGGCGACCTCGCGCGGTACATCAGCTTCGGCGCCAGCCCGCGCGCCTCGATCAACCTGGTCCTCGCCGCGCGCGCCCTCGCGTTCATCCGCGGCCGCGACTACGTCATCCCACGCGACCTGACCGAGCTCGCCCTCGACGTGTTCCGGCACCGGCTCGTGCTGTCCTACGAGGCGCTGTCCGACGACATCACCGCCGACACGATCCTCACCCGGGTCATGGCGGCGCTGCCGGTGCCGGCGCCGGTGCGCAGCGGAAGCCGCTGACCGTGACGAGCGCACCCGACCGGCTGCTGCGGCGCCTGGAGTGGCAGGTGATCCGAAGACTCGACGGGCAGTTGCTGGGCTCCTACCGCACGGTCTTCCGCGGTTCCGGCATCGACTTCGCCGACCTGCGCGAGTACACGCACGAGGACGACGTCCGCCACATCGACTGGAACGTCACCGCGCGCCTGGACGAGCCCTACGTGCGCCAGTACACCGAGGACCGGGAGCTCACCGCCTGGCTGGTCCTCGACCTGTCGGCCTCGATGCGCTTCGGCACCTCCGGCGGCAAGGACGGCCTGCTCACCGAGCTGGCGGTCTGCCTCGCGCGGCTCTTCACGAATGGAGGCAACCGGATCGGCGCCGTCCTCTACGACAACGGGCTGCAGCGGGTCGTCCCGCCGCGCACCGGCCGCAACCACGTCCTGCGGCTGGCCCACGAGATCTCCCGGGCTGCTTCGGCCGTCGGGGACAAACCGGGCGCCGCCACCGACGTCGACGGGATGTTGCGCCTCGCCGCGTCGCAGGCCCGCCGCCGGTCCCTGGTCTTCGTCATCTCCGACTTCATCAGCGGCGACGCCGTCAACTGGGAGTCGTCGCTGACGCGGCTCACCCACCGGCACGAGGTCGTCGCGATCCGGGTCGTCGACCCGATGGAGCTGGACCTGCCCGACCTCGGCCTGGTCCTCGTCGAGGACGCCGAGACCGGGGAGCAGGTCCTCGTCGACACCAGCGACCCGCTCTTCCAGCAGCGGCTGCGCGAGCAGGTCGACGGCCGCGAGGCCGCGGTCGCGGCGGCGATGCGCCGGGCGCGCGTGACCCCGCACCTCGTCACCACCGACCAGGACCCGCTCCTCGCCCTGGTCGACATGGTCCGCTGGTCGAAGCGGCGCCGCTCATGAGCGGGCCGCAGCGGAGCGAGGACCCGCGAATCATGGGTGCAGGGTGGAGCTCAGGCCGATGCCGGAGCGCAGCGGAGGCGTCGGCATGAGCTTCCAGAACCCTTGGCTGCTGGTTGCCGGAGTGGTTGTCGCTCTTGCGGTGTTCGTGGCGTACTGGTGGCTGCAGCGGCAGCGCAGCCTCGCGCTCTCTTCGGCTGGACTTGCCACGGCGAAGAAGGACGGGCTCCGCCGCCACCTGCCGCCCGTGCTGTTTCTCGTCGCGCTGACCCTGCTGCTGCTCTCCGTCGCCCGTCCCCAGGCCGAGCTGCCGGTCGCGCGCGCCGCCGGGACCGTGATCCTCGCGTTCGACGTGTCCAACAGCATGGGCGCCGACGACGTCGCACCCACCAGGCTCGCCGCCGCCCAGGCCGCCGCGATCGAGTTCGCCGACGCGCAGCCCGACAGCGTCAGCATCGGCGTCGTCGCGTTCGACGAGGGCGCGCTCACCACCCAGCAGCCGTCCGAGGACCGGGCCGCGACGACCGCCGCCATCAAACGCCTCCGGGTCAACGGCGGCACCTCCCTCGGCCAGGCGATCCTCGCCTCCCTCACGGTCATCGCCGGCAAGCCCGCCACCCTCCCGGAGGACGGCCGGCCCGCGCCGGACCTCGGGTACTGGGGCAACGCCACCATCGTGCTGCTCTCCGACGGCGAGAACACCGGCGGACCCGACGCCGTCGCCGCCGCCCAGCTCGCCGCGACCGCGGGCGTCCACATCGAGACCGTGGGCGTCGGCACCGTCGACGGCACCACCGTCGAGGTCGACGGCTTCCAGGTCGCGACATCCCTGGACGAGGAGCTGCTCACCGAGGTCGCGAAGACCACCACCGGCAGCTACCACCGCGCCGAGAACGCCGAGGCCCTCCACGACGTGTACGAGTCGCTGGACCTCCGGCTCACCGTGCAGACGAAGCCGGTCGAGCTGACCGGCGCCGCCGCGGCGCTCGCCGTGCTGCTGCTCACCATCGGGGGAGTACTGATGACCACCTGGTTCGGACGGATCCTCTGATGTCGCTGCACTGGCCGTGGGCCCTCGTCGCGCTGCTGGCGTTTCCGCTGCTCCTCGCGGTCCGCTGGTGGACCCGCCGCCGTCGCCGCCGCGCCGCGGTCCGGCTGCCGAGCGTGGGGCTGATCCGGGCGGCGCTGCCCGGCCGTACATCATGGAAACGCCGGATCCCGCTGTGGCTCTTCGCCGCTGGACTGCTCGTCACCGGCACCGCCGCCGCCCGGCCGGAGGCGTCCGTCGTCGTGCCGGACAGCGCCGCGACGATCATCCTGGCGATGGACGTGTCCGGCTCGATGTGCTCCACCGACGTCTCACCCAACCGGCTCACCGCCGCGCAGAAGGCCGCCCGGGAGTTCATCAAGGAGCACGACGGCAACCAGAAGATCGGCCTGGTCGCGTTCTCCGGCATCGCCGGGCTGATCGTGCCGCCGACCACCGACACCAGGCAGCTCCTCGACGCCATCGACGGCCTGCGCACCGCCCGCGGCACCGCGATCGGCCTGGCCATCCTCACCTCCATCGACGCGATCGCCGAGATCAACCCCGACGTCCCACCGACCGGCGTCGAGGTCCCCGACGACGGCGTCGCCACCGGCGAGTACGAGCCCGACACCATCGTCGTGCTCACCGACGGCCGCAACACCGACGGCGTCGACCCGATGACCGCCGCGGCCGCCGCCGAGGCCCGCCGCCTGCGCGTCTACACGATCGGCTTCGGCACCTCCGTCCCCTCCCCGATGGTCTGCTCCAGCGACCAGATCAGCAGCGGCGGCGGCCAGTTCCGCGGCGGCCCCGGCCCCGGCGGCCAGTTCGGCGGCCGCGGCCGCTTCCAGGACATGGACGAGGGCACCCTCACGAAGGTCGCCGAGACCACCGGCGGCAAGTACTTCAAGGCCGAGGACGCCGAAGCCCTCGGCGACGTGCTCCGCGACCTGCCCAGCCAGGTCACCCTCCAGCGCAAGAAGACCGAGCTGACGTCGTGGTTCGCCCTCGCCGGCGCCCTGCTGGTCCTGCTCGCCGTCGCGCTGTCCCAGTGGTGGAACCGCGTGCGGCCACCCGCGGCTTCGGCCGTCAGCCGCCGCTGAACCGCTCCGGCGGCGCACTTGATCGCCGCGGCTACCTTGACCGGCATGACCGCCCGGCCCGCCCCGGCGCCATTCACCTGGCGCCGGGCACCCCTGTCCATGCTGCTGCTCGCGCTCATGCTGCTGTGGCTGCTGAGCCCGATGATCTGGCTCTACGCCATCGGCCAGATCGGTCCCGACTCCAACGTCGACCCGACCCCCGAGCAGTCCCGCGCGCTGCGCGTCGCGCACTGGACGACGTTCTCCTACGTCCTCATCGCCCCGATGGTCGTGCTCTCCGTCTCCTGGTGGACGAGGCGCCGCGTGGTGCTGATCCTGACCCTGGCGGAGCTCGCCCTCGGCGCCCTGGCCGTGGCCGCCCTGCTGCTGATGATGACCTGACGACGCCTTGACCGGGCCGGGTTGGTTCGTCGCCGCTGATCAGTCAGTGCCGGCAGGCGGCGAGCTGGTCGTCGCCGGCCGTGACGGTGTGTCCCAGCCCTGCGCCGGCCGCGGTGCCCGGTCCGCGGCGACGAGCGCACTCAGACGGATGCCCCCGATGGTTCCTGGCCTCGCGCCTTGAGCTGCCGTAGGCGGCGCCACCAGGACCAGCACCAGCACCAGGGCCGGGTGAGGACGAGGCCGAGGACGAAGATGGCCACGGAAATGGCGAGGGTCATGGCGTCGTCCTTCCAGCTCTGGGCGCCGGCCAGCGGATAGATCACGGTTGGGCTTCCGGTGTCGCGGGCGGGGAGCGTGTCCCCGACCTTGGCGCCGGGCGGCAGTCCTCCGGACAACCCCGTGTCCCGGCGCACCACGGTGCCGTCGTCGCTGACGAAGTCGCCGACCCATCCGCATCGTTGCCGTGGTGGATCCCAGCGGTCGCAGGGCCGGGGGTCGGTGAGGGTGAAGGTGCCCGTCACCCCGGCGCCCTGTGCCGCCCGCCAGGCCGGCACCGTCGTGATGGCCGCACCCGCGGTGCCGACGCCGCCGAGCAGCAGTGCGAAGATGCCGAGGACCAGCACCTTGACTCGCTTGTTCGTGGCGATCGCCCGCATGCGTCATCGTAACTTGGTCACGTCGCGGGGCGGGTGTAGACCTCCTTCGGGATCGTGTACCGGTTCGTCGCCGCTGCTTGCGTCCGTGGCCCTGCTCGCCGCGGACTCGTGCCACAACGGGTGGGGGCCGCTGCTGCTGCGGGTGGCGTTCCCGCCCGGGTGGCAGGAGCGGCCGCTCACCGGCAACCAGCGGGAGTTCCTGCGCCGGCTGGTCGGCAACGACTCCGTCTGGGGCGGCGGGGCGACGGATACGCCGTCGCGCTTCGCCGGGGTCGGGCTGCCCCAGGACCGGGAGGCCTACCGGACCCTGATCGGGATCGGGATCGGGGTGCGGGCGGGTCGTGACAGGGGTCGGCGGGGTGGCCTAGGCTCCGGCCGTGCGGGTGATGATCCATGACGAGACGGCCGGCGGGCGGGTCGTCGGGGCGCTGGAGCTGGACGTTGCCGGGCCGGTGCGGCTGCGGGAGCTGATCCGGCTGCGGGTGCGGGAGGAGGTCGCGCGGTACAACGCGCGGCCGGTCGAGCGGTTCCACGGGCTGGTCCGGCCGACGGCGGCCGAGGCGGATCTCAACGGGTACCTGATGCCCACGCCGGCGCGGATCGACTGGGAGCGGCAGGCGGACGCGGCGGAGGCCGCCTTCGAGCGGAACGGGTTCTTCGTGCTCGTCGGGGACCGGCAGGTGGAGGATCTCGACGAGGAGCTGACGCTCGACGAGGCGTCCCGCGTGGTGTTCATCCGCCTCGTGCAACTGGTCGGCGGATGACCGCCGCCGAAGCCCTCGCCGGACACCAGGCCCGGGCCGCGCAGGTGCTCCCCAACCCCGCCGGGCTGAACGCCGACGCGGTCGAGGACGTGCGGCGGCGCGTGCTGCCGTCCCTCGACGACGAGCAGGTCCGGTCCGTCACGGTCGCGCTCGTCGAGCGGGCGGCGGCCAACTACGGGTGGGGAGCGTGGGCGCCCGGCCGCCTCCTTCCCGACCTGGAGGCCCGCCGGCCGGCGTGGACGGTGACCGACGTCGGGCTGCTGTTCGACCTCGCCCGGCAGGCGTCCAGCAGGTCGGCAGAGGCCGTGCTCCGGGTTGCCGTGGGCGCCGCCGAAGGACTGGATGCGGCGGGCCGGGCTCAGCTCGTGGAGCGCTTCTGGGAGGCGCAGGCGATCGACGCGCCCACCGCGGCTCGGGCGGAGCTGGTGCGGCGGCTGATGCTGCTCGCGGACACCACCGGCAGCGGCGTGCCCGACTGGGCGGGGCGGATCCGACTCGGCGACGGCTGGAGCCGGGCCGCGGTCGCGCTGCTGCGGTCCGCGCCGGCCGGCACCGACGACCTCGGCCCGCTGCTCGACCACGCGCTCACCCTGACGTCCGGCCCGCGGCCGACGAAGGCGTGGGTACAGCGCGCCGCCGAGCTGCTGGACGGCCGGGCCGGGCTGCTCGAACTGCTGCACCGCCTGCTGCATCTCGCCCACAATTGCCGGCCCGAGCCGGTCGAGCAGGACTACGCGACGTTCCACCTGCGGCTCAGCCGGGACAACGCCGACCTGCTGCGGGGGCTGCTGTGGGCGGCGCAGGTGTCCGGCGAGGAGTGGCTGGTGCACGTCGTGCTGGCGCTGGAGCCGACGCTGCACGAGCCAAAGCCGCTCAACGCCTGCTACGCGGTGCTGGGCCGGCGCGGCGACGCCGACGCGATCGCCGCGCTCGTGCGGATGCAGCGCGGCACCCGGCACCGCGGGAAGCTCAAGCAGATCGCGGCCGCGCTGGACGAGGCCGCTGCCGCCGCCGGGATCAGCCGCTCGGAGCTCACCGAGCTGACGATCCCCGACTGCGGCCTCGACCGGCGGCGGCAGCGGCGCATCGGAGCCGCGCTCATCGAGGTCGACGAGCGGGCCCGGGTCCGCGTGACCTGGGACGACGGCGCGGACAGGACCGATGCGGAGGTGCGCCGCGCCACCGCCGACCTGAAGAAGGCCCTCGCCGACGAGCGTGCCCGCCTCGAGGACCTGCTCGTCGAGGACCGCGACTGGCCCTTTGCGGTGTGGCGGCAGCGGTACGCCGAGCACCCGGTCACGGGCAGCCTCGCCACCCGCCTGCTGTGGACGGTCAGCGACGGGGACCACCGGTACACCGGCCTGCCGGACGCGGACGGCGGGTTCACCCTGCCCGGCGGGGAAAAGCCGGGCGACGCGGCGCGGGTGCGGCTGTGGCACCCGGTGGACGCCGATGCGGAGGAGGTCCGCGCCTGGCGCGCGCACATCCTCGACCACGAGCTGGCGCAGCCGTTCAAGCAGGCATTCCGGGAGGTGTACCTGCTGACCCCCGCCGAGGAGGAGACCCGCCTCCACTCAAACCGGTTCGCGGCGCACATCCTGCGGTACCAGCAGGCCTACGCGCTCATGAAGGAGCGCCGGTGGGGCAGCAACTACCTCGGCGGCTGGGACGGCGGCTACGACGGCGAGGCGAAGCGGGAGTTCGCCGCGGCCGGCCTGACGGCCGTCTTCCACCACGAGCAGGCCGTCGACGGCGGCGGCGACCCCGTGCAGTTCTGCTCCACCGACCGGGTCCGGTTCGAGCGGGGGCGCGGCCGGGCGCGGCAGGACGTCCCGCTGGCGGAGGTCCCGGGAAGGGTCTTCAGCGAGGCGATGCGCGACGTCGACCTGTTCGTCGGGGTCACCTCCATCGCCACCGACCCGACCTGGGCCGACCACCGCACCGACGACGCCCGGTTCGGCTACTGGCAGGCGTTCGCGTTCGGCGAGCTGACGGCCAACGGCCAGGTCCGCCGGCAGGTCCTGGAGCACCTGCTGCCGCGGCTGAAGATCCGCGACCGGGCCCGGCTCGACGGCCACTACCTCGTCGTCGACGGCCGCCGCCACACGTACCGCATCCACATCGGCAGCGGCAACATCCTCATGTCCCCGAACGACCGCTACCTGTGCATCGTGCCGGCCGGCGCGGGCAAGACCCCGGGGGTGCGCTTCATCCCCTTCGAGGGCGACGCCATGCTGTCGATCGTGCTGTCGAAGGCCATGCTGCTGGCCGACGACCACAAGATCACCGACCCGTCGATCCTGCGCCAGCTCGACTAGGCGACCGGGGTGAGCAGGACGATCGGGATCTCGCGGTCGGTCTTCTGGGCGTACTCGTCGTACAGCGGGAAGATGCCCGCCATCTGGATCCAGAGCGGGGCGCGCTCGGCCGGGGACGCGACGCGGGCGCGGGCGGTGAACCGGCGGGTGCCGACCTGCACCCCGACGCTCGGGTCCGCCTCCAGGTTCTTGAACCACGCCGGGTCGTCGTCGGCGCCGCCCTTGGAGGCGACGACGACGAAGTCGTCCCCCGTGGTGCCGTAGATCAGGCAGTTGCGGCGCGGCTCGCCGGTCCGGCGGCCGGTCGTGGCGAGCACGAGGGTGAGCACGCCGTTCGACTCGTGCCCTTCGGTGCCGCCGGAGGCCAGGTACTTGCGGGTGTGCTCGGCGACCCAGTCCCACTTCGAGTCGGTGGCGCGGTCGAGGTCTTCGGCGACAGCCATGTCGGGCGGTCCTTTCTGATGCGGACGGTACCGGTTGTTCCTACCCCATGGACGGAGCCGGCAACACGTTCTCGACATCGGAAGGACCGCCCGTGGCACTCAGTTCAAGTTCCAGGTCACGGTGTCGGTGACGGGGGTGCCGTTGACGGTGGCGGTGACCTGGACGGTGTTGGCGCCGGCGCGCAGGGTCACGCCGGTCCACTTGAAGATGTGATCGGCGCTGGTGCGGGAGCCGAGCGAGACGCCGTTGAGGGTGGCGGTGACGAATGCCGCGTTCGAGTACACCTTCAGCTCGGTCGCGGCGGTGGTGCGCTGGGTCCAGCGGCGGCTGGTGATGTACAGGGTGGGCGCCGCCGACCAGTTCGCCTTGTAGAAGTAGAAGGCGTCCTTGCGGGTGACCCGGTCGCGGGTGACGAGACCCTTGTCGTTGATGCCGGGCTGGCCGCCCTCGTTGCGCGCGTCGGCGGCGAAGTCGAACATGTTCCACACGTACGTGCCCCACACGTACGGGCGGGCGTCGAGCTGCTTCCAGGACGCCTCGTGCAGCAGCGCCTGGTACTCCTCGGGGTGGGACTGGCCGCCGGGGCTGGGCGCGGCGGGGTTGAGGGCGTGCTGGGTGGTGTTGGCGCCCGCACCGTACTCGGACAGGGCGATGCGGCGGGACGGGTTCGCGGCGTGCAGGCCGTCCAGGTTCCCGCCGAGGTCGTTGTAGCCGCCGTTGTACCAGCCGAAGTACTTGTTGTAGCCGCTGGCCTCGGCGTGGTTGTTGACGGCGCCGGTGTCGCTGACGCAGCAACTGGCGTAGACGGAGACCCGGTCGGGGTCCTCGGTGTTCACGAGGCCGGCGAGGCTGTCCAGCAGGGCGTTGGTGGCGGCGTTGTCGACCCGCTGCTCGTTGCCGATGCCCCAGAAGACGATCGACGGGTGGTTGTAGTTCTGCCGGATCAGCTCGATCATCTGCTGGCGGGCGTTCGCCGTGTAGCCGGCGGAGTTGGTGGTGTCGTTGACGAGCGGGATCTCCGCCCAGACGACGAGGCCGCGTTCGTCGGCGAGGTTGTAGTCCTTCTGGTCGTGCTGGTAATGCGCCATCCGGATGGTGGTCGCGCCGATCTCGCGGATCAGGTCGAAGTCCTGGGTGTGCTGGGTGTCGTCGACGGCCCAGCCGACCCCGGCGCGGTCCTGGTGCAGGTTCACGCCGTGCAGGTCGTACGGGTGACCGTTGAGGGTGAAGCCGGTGTTGGGGTCGACGCCGAAGGTGCGCAGGCCGAGGGGCTCGGTGACCACGTCGGTGACCTGACCGTCGGAGCGGATCTCGACGTTCGCCTTGTACATGTACGGGTCGGCGAGCCCGTCCCACCGGTGCGGGTCGGCGATGGTGACGGTCTGCACGACGTCCACGCCGGCGTTCGCGGCCACGGTACGGGCGGGCAGCGACTGGTCCGCGACGATGTTGCCCGCCGCGTCGGTGACGACCGTGCGGACGACGACGGAGCGGCTCGACGTGGAGTTGTTGAACAGTTTCGTGGTCACGTCGACGGTCGCCGACGCCGCGGTGACGGACCGCTGCCGCAGGTACACGCCGGGGCCGGCGGAGTCGAGCATCCGCACGGCCAGGGGGTCGACGACCTGCAGGCTGACGTTGCGGTAGATGCCGCCGTAGAACGTGAAGTCCGCGGACAGCGGCGGGATGTCGGCGTTGTTGGCGTTGTTCACCTTGACCGCGATGACGTTGTCCTGCCCCACCTTGAACGCCGACGTGGCGCCGAAGCGGAAGCGGGAGTAGCCGCCGGAGTGCTTGCCGAGGTAGGTGCCGTTGACCCACACGTCGGCGACCTGGTTCGCGCCGGCGAACTGCAGGAACAGCATCTTGCCGGCGAAGGACGCCGGGACGGTGTAGTGCCGCCGGTACCAGCCGACACCACGGTAGTAGTTGTTGCCCCCGTCCGCTCCGTCAAGAGCGTTCCAGGTGTGCGGGACGCTGAGCTGCTGCCAGCCGCTGTCGTTGAATGCGGTGGCCTCGGCGCCGGCGACGTCGCCCTTGGTGAAGCGCCAGCCGGAGTTGAGGTCGACCCGCTGCCGGAGCGCGGGCGGGGTGTACGTGGCCGCGGACGCGTGGGGCGCCGCGATCACGTTGGCGGCCACGACCATGACGGCCGTGGCGAGCCACGTGACGATCCTGGGCATTGTTCACTCCCGAACGGGACGTATGGCGGTACGCGCCGCCCCGGGCGGGGCAGCGGTGAGGTGCCGTGTTCAGTTGAGACGCAGGCGCGCGACCTGTTCGACGAGCAGGTCGCGCCAGGTGGTGCCGAGCGGTTCCCCGAGGAACGGCTGGAGTGCGTCGACGAGCGAGGCGGGGGTGGAGCGGCCGGCCGCCGCGGCCGCCAGCGCCGCCGCCTGCGGGTCCTCGACGGGTTGGCGGGTGGCGACGTACACCATCCACGCCGCGACGGCGAGCGCGGTCCACTGTGGAGTGTGTCCCGAACTGAGACGGTCGCGGGCGGTGCCGAGCAGCCGGATCGGCAGCTTCAGCGAGCCGTCGGTGGCGACCTGGGCGGTCCGGTGGCCGAGTGCCGGGTCGGCGAACCGGCGCAGGATCGACTCCTGGTAGCCGCGCAGGTCGAAGCCGCCCGGCAGGGTCAGGGTCGGCGCGGCGTCCTCGGTCATGAGCCGCCACGCGGCGTCGGCGAGGACGGGGTCGGTCAGCGCCGACGCGATCGTCTCGTGGCCGGCGAGGGCGCCGGTGTACGCGAGCAGCGAGTGGGTCGCGTTGAGCAGCCGTAGCTTCGCCGCCTCGTACGGCGCGACGTCCGTGGTGAACGTGGCGTCCCACGCGGGCCGCCCGGCGGCGAACGTGTCCTCGATGACCCACTGGCTGAAGGGTTCCGCGACGACCGTGCCTTCGTCGCGGACGCCGAGGATCCGCTGTACATCGGCGAGATCGGCGGCGGAGGTCGCGGGGACGATCCGGTCCACCATGCACGACGGGAACGCGACCGAGGAGCCGATCCACTCGACCAGCCGGTCACCGGTCGGCAGGGTGGCGGCGTGGGCGAGGACGATCCGGCGCAGGGTGGCGCCGTTGGCGGGCAGGTTGTCGCACGGCAGCACGCTGAGCGGCCCGGCGTCGGCGCGGCGGCGCAGCTCCAGGCCGGCGACGAGCCGCTCGACCGCGTTGCCGGGCCGGTAGCCCTTCTCGGTCACGGTGAGGGTCACCAGGCGCACGGCCGGGTCGGCGACCCTGTTCACCAGTTCGAACGCCAGGCCGATCTCGCGCAGGGCGCCGATGATCCGCGGAGGTCCGGCGCCGACGCCCCGTTCGAGGACGGTGTACAGGCAGTCCTGCGGCGCGAGCTGGTCCCGGACGGTCGTGGACCGCTGGGTGAAGCCGGCGATCCCCCAGGTCGGGTCGGCGGCCAGGGTGGCGTCGGTGTAGACGGCCTGGTGCGCCCGGTGGAACGCGCCGACGCCGAGGTGCACGATGCCGACCCGCACGTCCGCCGGGTCGTACGGCAACGCGGGCAGCGACCGCAGGGCGGACATCGACAGGCGGGTCACCAACTGTGCATCGTCCCGTCTTCGAGCCGGTTCACCGGCAGCGACGCCGGCTTGTACGGGTACCGCGCGGCGAGCTCCTCGTCGATGTCGACGCCCAGCCCCGGCTCCTCGGACGGGTGCAGGTAGCCGCCGTCGAAGTGGTACCCGTGCGGGAACACCTCGTCCGTCGCGGTCGTGTGCCGCATGTACTCCTGCAGCCCGAAGTTCGGGATGGCGACGTCGACGTGCAGGGCGGCCGCCATGCAGACCGGGGACAGGTCGGTGGCGCCGTGCGAGCCGGACCGCACGTGGTGCAGCGCCGCCAGGTCGAAGATGCGCCGCAGGTGGGTGATCCCGCCGGCGTGCACGACGGTCGCGCGGATGTAGTCGATGAGCTGCTCGCGGATGAGCTGCTCGCAGTCCCAGACGGTGTTGAACACCTCGCCGACGGCGATCGGGGTGGTGGTGTGCTGACGGATGAGCCGGAACCCGTCCTGCAGCTCGGCGGGGACGGGGTCCTCGATCCAGGTCAGGTCGAACGGTTCCAAACTCTTGCCGAGCCGGGCGGCCTCGATCGGGGTGAGCCGGTGGTGCACGTCGTGCAGCAGCCTGACGTCGGGGCCGAACTCGTCGCGGACGCGGGCGAACACCGTCGGCGTGTGCTTCAGGTACTTCGCCGTGGACCACACGTTCTCGGTCGGCAGGGTGGCGTCGGCGGGCTCGTAGTACATCTTGTCGCCGGAGACGCCGTAGGTGCTGGCGAGCCCGGGGACGCCGGTCTGCACCCGGATGGCCTTGTAGCCGAGGTCGACGTACCTGGCGACCTCCACCAGCACGTCGTCCACCGTGGATCCGTTGGCGTGGCCGTAGACGGTGACGCCCTCGCGGGAGCGGCCGCCGATCAGCCTGTACACCGGCAGCCCCGCGATCTTGCCGAGGATGTCCCACAGGGCGGTGTCGACGGCGGCGATCGCGCTCATCGTGACGGGCCCGCGCCGCCAGTACGCGCCCTTGTACAGGTACTGCCAGGTGTCCTCGATACGGGTCGGGTCGCGGCCGATGAGCTGCGGCACCACGTGGTCGGTGAGGTAGCTGGCGACGGCGAGCTCGCGGCCGTTGAGGGTGGCGTCGCCGACGCCGGTGACGCCCTCGTCGGTGACGATCTTCAGCGTGACGAAGTTGCGGTCGGGGCAGGTGACGATGACCCGGGCCTCGCTGATCCTCATGTGACGTCCTCCTCCTTGACCCGGGCGACGAGCTGGGTCGGGTTCACCAGGCGCAGCGCCAGGACGAGCAGCACGAGCATCGTGCCGGTGTAGATGACGGCCATCGCGTCCACGGACTGCTGCGCGCGGATGCCGGCGGCGGACATCGAGTTGTAGAGCGCGACGACGAGCGTGGTCGAGTCGGGCCCGGCGGTCAGGAACGTCAGCTCGAACATGCCGACGGTGCGGACGAGGACGAGGATCGACGCGGCGAGGATGCCGGGGACGAGCAGCGGGGCGAGGATGCGGGTGAAGATCTGGCGGGTGCCGGCGCCGCACATGCGGGCGGCGCGTTCGATGGTGGGGTCGATCTGCTCGATGAACGGGGTCATGGTGAGGATGACGAACGGCACCGACGGCACCAGGTTCGCCAGCACCACCCCGGTCATGTGCCCGGCGAACCCGTACTTGTAGAGCACGGTCGCCAGGGGGATGCCGTACGTGATCGGCGGCATCAGGATCGGCAGCAGGAACAGCAGGTACAGGACGCGCCGGCCGGGGAACGCGCGGCGGGCCAGCACGTAGGAGGCGGGCACGCCGACGAGCACGGAGATGCCGACGACGAGCGCGGACACCTCCAGGGTGGTGACGAGGACGGGCAGCAGCCCGAAGTCGCGCCACGCCTCGCCGTACCACTGGCCGGTGAAGCCGGAAGGCAGCCACGTGTCGAACCATTGGGTCCCGAACGAGCTGACGACGACGGAGCCGACGAGGCCGAACAGGTTGACGAAGAAGAACGCGACGACACCCCAGACGAGCCAGGCGGCAGGACGCGCGGTGAGTCTCATCCTTTGCCTCCGGTGGATCCGGTGTACAGCAGCGACCGCCAGCCGAGGACGGCGGCGATGACGGCGAGCTCGACGAGGCCCATGACGACCGCGATCGCGGACGCCTTCGGGTAGTCGTACTGTTCGTAGCCGGCGTGCCAGGCGGCGATGGAGATGACGCGGGTGTCGCCGGCGGGGTCGCCGACGAGAACCGCGGACGGGAACACGCTGAACGCCAGCACGAACGTCAGGCAGAACGTCGTGGCCAGGCCCGGCGCGAGCAGCGGCAGGGTGATCCGCCGGAAGCGCTGCGCCCAGCCGGCGCCGAGGGTCGCGGCGGCCTTCTCCAGGGTCGGGTCGATGCCCGACAGGTACGACAGCACCAGCAGGAACGCGAACGGGAAGCCGGTGATGACGAGGGAGAAGAACACGCCCCAGTAGTTGTGGGTGAGCCGGACCGGGTCGTCGATGATCCCGGCCGCCATCAGGGTGCGGTTGAACCAGCCGGTGGGGCCGAGGAAGTTGAGCAGCCCCTGCGCGGTGAGGACCGTGCCGAGGGTGATCGGCACGACGAGGAGCGTGGTGAGCAGCCGCTTGCCGCGGAACCTGCCCCGCATCCGGTAGGCGATCGGCACCGACGCGCCGACGTTGAGCAGCGCCACCGGCAGCGACAGCCACAGCGTGGTGGTGAGGGTGCCGCGCTCGTACGCGTCGCTGAAGAACGACGTGTAGGCCGCGAACGGCCCACCCTCTTCGGGTTGGAACGACAGCCCGATGCCGTAGAAGAACGGGTAGACGAACAGCGTCACGACGAACAGCAGCGCGGGGCCGAGCAGGAGCAGCTGCCGGTCGACGCCGCGCTCGGCGAGCCGGTGCCGCAGCGCCACCTTGGCCATCAGCTCTCCCCTCCGGCGGGGAACACGAGCAGCGCCGACGGGTCCACCGCGAGGCGGACGTCGTCGCCCGGCGCGGGCCGGGTCCCGGTGCGCAGGTGCAGGCGCTGCCCCGCTTCCGTCACGACCTCGACGGCCACCTCGCGGCCCTGGTACTCCACCACCTCGACGGTGGCGGGGAACCCGTCGCCGGCGATCCGCAGGGACTCCGGTCGTACACCGGCGACAACGGCATCCCCGATGGCCAGGTCGCCGACGGCGGTGCCGTGCAACGTCAACCCGCCGCCCTCCACCACTGTGGACGGTCCGGTGTGGACGACCTTCATCGGCAGCAGGTTGCGGAAGCCCATGAAGTCGGCGACGTGCCGGTTCGCGGGCTGGGTGTGCATCTGCTCCGGGGTGCCGACCTGCTGGACCCGCCCGTTGCGGAGCACGACCAGGCGGTCGGCCATCGACAGCGCCTCCTCCTGGTCGTGCGTCACGTAGACGGTGGTGAGGCCGAGCGCCTGGTGCAGCCGGCGGATCTCGGTGCGCATCTCCAGCCGCAACTTCGCGTCCAGATTGGACAGTGGCTCGTCCATCAGGACCAGCGACGGCTCCAGCACGACCGCGCGGGCGATCGCGACCCGCTGCTGCTGCCCACCGGACAGCTGCCCGGGCAGCTTCCGCGCCTGCTGCTCCAGGTGGACCAGGGCGATCGCCTCGTCGGTGCGACGGCGGATCTCGGCGCTGGGCAGGCGGCGCATCTGGAGCCCGAACGCGATGTTCTTCGCGACCGTCAGGTGCGGGAACAGGGCGTAGTTCTGGAAGACCATGCCGAAGCCGCGCTTCTCCGGCAGCAGCGTGTCGAGGCGGGTGTCGTCCTGCCAGATGCTGCCCGCGGTGAGCGGCAGCAGGCCGGCGAGGCAGTTGAGGGCGGTCGACTTGCCGCAGCCGGACGGGCCGAGCAGGGCGATGAACTCGCCCCGCTCGATCGTCAGGTTGAGGTCGACGAGCGCGTCCTGGCCGCCGAAGCGCCGGGTCACGCCGTCGAGCCGCAGCTGGTTGAAGGTCACTTCTTCACCTTCGCGCCGCCCACCTCACGGTCCCACTTGTCGAACGCGGCGACGAGCGCCTTCGCGTCGAGCGGGACCTCCAGGGGGTTGCCGGAGATGAGCTGGTCGTACTCGGGGCGGCCGAAGTCGGTGATCGCCTTCTGGCTGTCGGCGGGTGCCATCGACAGCGGCACGTCCTTGACCGCCGGGCCGGGGTAGAAGTAGCCCTTGTCGTAGGCCTTCGCCTGCTGCTTCGGGCTGAGCATGTCCTGCAACAGCAACAGGATCGCGGCCTGCTTGTCGGCGGAGACGCCCTTCGGCACGACGGCGTAGTGCGCGTCGGTGACCCAGTGGAAGCCGTTGAGCGAGCCGATCTTCGCCTCCTTCGGCACCTGGCCGAGGACGCGCGGGTTGATGTCCCAGCCGGTCGTGGTCGCGATGATCTTCGCGGAACCGTTCGCGAGGGACTTCATCGTCTCGCTGGTCGAGCTCGGGTACAGCTCGACGTACTTGTTGAGCTCGGTGAGGTATGCCCAGGTCTTCTCCCAGCCGTTGACCGGGTCCTTCGGGTCCTTGTCGCCGAGCAGGTACGGCAGGCCCATCAGGAACGTGCGGCCGGGCCCGGAGTTCGCGGGCCGGGCGTACTGGACGGCGCCCGGGTTGGCCTTCGCGTACGCGAGGAGCTCGTCGGCGCTCTTCGGCGGGTTCGGCACCTTGTCCGGCAGGTACTCGATCAGCGGGCCCGACGGGTAGTAGGTGACGGTGACGCCGAAGTCCCCGGCGAGCTTCTGCATCGCGGCGGCGCCGGGCAGGTAGCTGTTCATGTTGGACAGGCGCTGGGCGTACGTGGGAAGCAACGGCTGCCAGAGGCCCTGGTCCACACCGGCGGCGAGGCCGTCGACACCGGTGAGCACGAGGTCGATGTCGACCCGTCCGGCGTTCTGCTGCGCCTTGACCTTCGGCGCGAGCTCGGGCGCGGTCGCCTTGGAGTAGGTGACCTTGCTGATCGTGTCGCCGTGCGCGGACACGAAGTCGTCGATCATGCCCTGGGTGAGCTGCAGGTTGCCGGCGACGTCGAGGATGTTGAGCGTCACGGGGGACGCGGGCTTGAGCGGCAGGTCGCCGCTGGACGCGGCCGACGGGGTGTTCTTCGCCGGGGCGCCGCAACCGGCGACGAGCGTGAGGGTGAGCAGTGCGGCGAAGTGTCTGCGGGTCAGGGACATAGCGGGATTCCCTTCTGGTGCACGCTTCAGGGGGTGTCGTGCGGCGTGGCTCAGGTGGTGCTGGCCGCGGGTGGGCGGCCTGTCGAGTGGCGGACCATGAGCTGTGACGGGAGCTCGCGGCGGGCGAGGGCGGCGCGGTCGGGGTCTTCGAGCAGCTGCAGCAGCATGTCGACGCCGGCGCGGCCGATCGGCTCCTGCGGTTGGGCGACGGTGGTGAGCGACGGGCTGACCATCTGGGACAGCACGATGTCGTCGAAGCCCATGACGCTGATCGCCTCTGGCACCTTGACGCCGCGGGTGGCGAACCAGTTCAGCAGGCCGAGCGCGACCAGGTCGTTGTAGGCGATGACGGCGGTGACGCCGGTCGCCAGCACCAGGTCAGCCGCCGCGACGCCGCCGGCGAACTGCGGCACGAAGTTGCCGACCTCGACGAGCTCGATGTCGCCGGCCGCGGTCACCGCCCGCAGCGCCTTGGCCCGCTCCCGGTTGGACCACGACGCCCGCGGGCCGGCGACGTAGGCGATCCGCCGGTGGCCGAGGGCGGCGAGGTGCGCGACGGCCTGCCGGATGCCGTCGACGTTGTCGATGGTGATCGCCGGGATCTGGCCGACCCGGCGGTTGAGCATGACGATCGGCGTCTCGCCCGCGACCGAGCGCAGGTCCTCCTCGGTCATGCGCGGCGAGCAGAGCACGATGCCGTCGACCTGCTTGCTCAGCGCCCTGACCAGGCCGGCCTCGGCGTTGGGGTCCTCGTCGGTGTCGGCGAGGAAGACCGAGAAGTCCGACTCGCGGGCGCGGCTCTGCACGCCCTTGACGACGCCCGGGAAGAACGGGTTGGTGAGGTCGGGCACGATCAGCCCGATGTTTCCGGTGCGGCCGGTGATCAGGCCGCGGGCCGCGCGGTTGGGCTGATAGCCCAGCTCGGCGGCCGCCCGCTCGACCCGGGACCTGGTCTCGGCCTGGACGAGCGCGGGTGTGGTCAGTGCCCGGCTCACCGTCGACGGCGACACGCCGGCCACGCGGGCCACGTCCTTGATCGTCACCGGCATCGAGCACGCTCCCTGGGTCTCGTGATGACGGCAAGCATGAAATCGTTTGTAGGTCGATGTCAAGAGATTCCTCACGCTCACTCTTGACGCGGCGATTTCGTGCGCACACAGTGATGAGAACGTTTGTGGGATCTACCTCTGAGGAGTCACCACGGTGCCGCAGCTCCACCTCGACCCCGACCGGGCACTGCCACCGGACCCCACGACCAGGGAGATCGCCCGCACCGTCTACGCCGCGACCAGGTCGCTGCCGCTGGTCTGCATGCACGGCCACGTCGACGCCGCGCTCCTCGCCGACGACACCCCGTTCGGCGACCCGGCCTCGCTGCTGATCACCCCGGACCACTACGTGACCCGGTTGGTGCATGCGGCGGGTGTACCGCTGGAGGCGCTGGGCGTGGGCCCCTCGGCGACGACCGACCCGCGGGCGATCTGGCGGACGTTCTGCGCCAACTGGCGGCTCTTCCGGGGCACCCCGTCGCGGTACTGGCTGACCCACGAGCTCGTCGAGGTCTTCGGCGTCGCCGTCGTCCCGTCCGCGGCCACCGCCGACGCGCTGTACGACGCCCTGTCATCGCGCCTCGCTTCGCCGGAGTTCCGCCCGCGGGCGCTGTTCTCCCGGTTCGGCATCGAGGTGCTCGCCACCACCGACTCGCCGCTGGACGACCTCGACGCCCACGCCCGGCTGGCCGCCTCGGGTTGGGAGGGCCGGGTCATCCCCACCTTCCGCCCCGACGCCCTCGTCCACCTCGACCGTCCTACGTGGACCGCCGACGTGGCCGCCCTCGCCAAGCGCGCCGACGTCCCCACCGACGACTACGACGGCTACCTGGCGGCGCTGCGCGCCCGGCGGCAGGCCTTCATCGCCGCGGGCGCCCTCGCCACCGACCACGGCCACGAGTCCGCCGACACCACCCCGCTGCCGCCGGCCGAGGCCCGCCGCATCTACGCCGCCGCCCTCTCCGGCCAGGTCACCCCGGCGGAGGCCCGCGCGTTCGCCGGCCACATGCTCCACCAGATGGCCGCCATGTCCTGCGAGGACGGCCTGGTCATGCAGCTGCACCCCGGCGTCCTGCGCGATCACAGCACCGATGCGTTCGAGCAGTACGGCCCGGACCGCGGCTTCGACATCCCGGTCACCGCCGAGTTCACCCGCTCGCTGCGCCCGCTGCTGCAGTCCTTCGGCCGCCACCCCGCGCTGCGCCTGATCCTGTTCACCGTCGACGAGACGGTCTACAGCCGCGAGCTGGCCCCCCTCGCCGGCGTCTACCCCGCCGTCCGCCTCGGCGCCCCGTGGTGGTTCCTCGACAGCCCCGAGGGCCTGCGCCGCTTCCGCGCCTCGGTCACGGAGACGGCGGGCTTCTACAACACCGCCGGTTTCGTCGACGACACCCGCGCGTTCGCCTCGATCCCGGCCCGCCACGACCTGGCCCGCCGCATCGACGCCGGCTACCTGGCGGGCCTGGTCGCCCAGCACCACCTGGACCTCGACGAAGCCATCGAGACGGCGGTCGACCTCGCCTACACGATCCCGAAGGAGGTCTACACCCGCCCCGCGACGTGACCAAGTTACGACGGCGCCTGCGGGTGATCGCCACGAACAAGCGAGTCAAGCTGCTGGTCCTCGGCATCTTCGCGTTCTCGTTCCACCGCGCCGGCTTTGTTCAGCCGGCCGGTTGTGCCGGGATGTCGAGGACGGCGACGTCGGTGGCGGTGAGGCTGCCAGCGATGACCGTGCCGGCGTGTTCGGCGACCGAGGTGACGAAGCCGTAGGAGCCGTCGGTGGTGCGCAGGTCGTGGACGAGGTGGCCGTCGAGGGTGAAGGCCATGACCCACGCGATCGGGGTCGCCTTGGGGCGCAGGGCGGTGGGCAGGTTCCAGGCCAGGAGGCGCAGGAGGCCCGGCAGCGGCAGGAGGCGGTCGAGCAGCGGGTTGCGGGGCGCGGCGATCGCGACCCACAGCAGGCCGTCGCTGCCGAGGCTCATGTTGTCGGGGAAGCCCGGCAGGTTCTCCACGAAGGGCTCGACCCGGCCGTCGGGGCAGTGGCGGCGGATGCGGTACCCGGCGGTCTCGGCGAACAGCAGGGAGCCGTCGGGGACGAGGACCAGGCCGTTGGCGAACTTCAGGTCGTGCAGCAGGGTGGTGACGGTGCCGTCGGGGTCGCGGCGGATCAGGCGGCCGGTGCACGTGTGCTCGAACATGTCGCCGAGGTGGTGTTCGAGGTCCCAGCGGGTCGTCGACGTGGTGAACCAGATCGTGCCGTCCGCGCCCTGCACGACGTTGCTGGCGAACGTGAGCGGCGCGCCGTCCACGGTGTCGACGAGCACCTCGACCGTGCCGTCCGCGGTGACGCGCAGGAGGCCCCGGTCGTGGTCGCAGACCAGGACGCTGCCGTCGGGGCACGGCTGCACGCCGAGGGGGCGGCCGCCGGTGTCGGCGACGACCATGCGCGAGCCGGCCGGGCCGAGGCGCAGGAGCCGGCCGTCACCGGTACCGGTGACGACGGCACCCGACACATCGAACATGACGTCCTCAGGGCCGTGCCCACCCGTCGCCAGCCGCCGCGCGACGACGAACGCGCCGGTCGGCCCGGTGTCGCGCGCCGCGGGCGGCCGCCATCGACGCGGCACGATCCAGCGGCGGGGCATGGCAGCACCCTACGACGGCGCGGCCGCCCGCGCCACGGCGGCGGGCAACCTGCGGGGGTGGGTGCGGCGTCGAATACTCGGACCGTGTCCCAGACAGATTGGACGGTGGGAATGCAGACGATCGGGCAGCCGTGGGGTGTCAGCGTGTTCGGTGCGGCGAGTGTGAAGGCGGTGCCGGAGCTGGTCCGGATCCGGTTCAAGGTCGTGCGGACGCTGGAGACGGCGGCGGAGGCGCTCGACAGCGCGAGCGCCGCGGTCGGCGAGGTCAGGCACGTGCTGCGTCGGCACGGGATCCCCGATGCGGCTGTACAGGCGTCCCGGTTGAGCCTCGTGACGGCGACGAGGTACGTCGACGGCGACAGCCGCTTCGCCGGCTACCGGTGCGTGGCCGGGTTCTCCGTCGAGTCGGCGGACCTCGACGGGAGCCGGCAGCTGCTGGTCGACCTCGTCGCGGCCGGCGCCAACGAGATCGAAGGCGTCGACTTCGACGTCACCGGCAAGCCGGCGCTGCGGGCCGAGGCGCGGCGCAAGGCCGTCGCGGCCGCGCGGGCCAAGGCCGAGCTGTACGCGGAGGCCGCCGGTGTCCGCGTCGGGGTGGTGCTGCACATCGAGGACGTCGACCCGGAATCGCCGGGCGTGAACCGGTACCGCGGCCATGCCAGCGGCTCGGGCGAGGCCGCCGACCAGGACCTCGCCCCAGGCCACGTCATCGTGTCGGCCGCGGTGATGCTCGGGTTCGCGCTAGCGCACGACTGACGGGGGCTCGGGTTCGCGCTAGCGCACGACTGACGGAGCGCGTCCCGAGGCCAGGAGCGCCGCCGTCGGCAGGGCGAGCGCGCCGTCGTCGTCGAGGAACCCGGCGGCGAGGCGTTCGTATGTTCTGCGGGCGGCGGCGACCGTCGCCGCGTCCTGGCCGGCGAGCGCCTCGCCGAGGGCGCCCATGCCGTTGGCGGGCCCGATCCACCAGGTGTCGACGTCGGTGCGGTGCGTCCAGCTGATCGTGTGGCAGGCGACGTCCCGCAGGCCGGCACCGGTGAGCAGGCCGGCGACGCCCTCGGCGGTACGGGCGAAGTTCAGCGACGGCGGGATGATCGACGGCGCCGGGGTGAGCCCGACGGCGGCCATGACGTCGTTCCACAGCTGCTGCAGCGGCGGCGACGGGTGCGGCCACACGGTGACCGCCACCCGCCCGCCCGGCGTGGTCAGGCGCACCAGTTCGGCGACCGCGCGGCCGGGGTCGGTGACGTGGTTGACGACGAAGTTCGCGACCACCGCGTCGAAGGCGGCGTCGGGCAGCGGCAGGTCGGGCAGGCCGGCGTGGAGGACCTCGGGCACGACCGCGCGGGCGAGCTCGACCATGCCCGGCTCGGCGTCCACCGCGGTCACCGTGGCGCCGCCCGCGACGGCGAGCGCCGCGACCGTCCCCGTGCCCGTGCCGACGTCGAGCAGCCTGATCCCCGGCGCGAGCCCCGCGGCTGACAGCAGCGTCGGCGCCGTGTACGCGCACAGGTGGGCGTAGCTGTCAGCGAACGCCGCCGCGCGGCCGGTCCATTTCCCCATGCGGGGGAGCTTAGTCAGGGGCCTCGGAGAGCAGCGTCTCGATGCGCTCCAGCAGGACGCTCGGCTCGAACGGCTTCACCAGGTAGTCGTCGGCGCCGGCGTCGAAGCCGGTGCTCACGTCCAGCCACTGGCCGTGGGAGGTGAGGATCAGCACGGGCATCAGCTCGGTGTCGGCGGTCTCGCGCAGGGCGCGGCAGACCTCGATGCCGTTGATGCCGGGCATGCTGACGTCCAGGATCGCCAGGTCGGGATGTTCGCGGCGGGCCGTGTCCAGGGCCGTGCCGCCGTCGGCGCAGGCGATGACCTGATGGCCGGACGTGTCGAGCAGGAACGTCAGCAGTTCCCGGATCGCGAGGTCGTCCTCGGCCACGAGCACCGTCGACACGAGCACCGACCTCCCGTTCCCATGTGAAGCATCCGATCCGAGTATATGGACAAATTGGCTCAACTATGGTGGTTCCGGATGGTTCGAGTCTGGAGGCCGCGAGGATGACCGCAGCGGTGGAGCCGCAGTACCTGCGGCAGCTGTCGCACGAGCTGCGCACGCCGCTTACCGGCATCCGCGGCTACAGCGAGGTGCTGGAGCAGGCCGGCCCGCTCACCGAGCGGCAGCGGCACATGCTCACCATGCTCAACTCCTGCGTGCACCGCCTCGACAGCCTGATCGACGACCTGCTGCTGATCGCGTCCGTCGACGCCGGCGCGTACGGGCTGGTGGTCGAGGACGTCGACCTGGCCCGCCTGTGCGAGCACGCGGTGCGGGCGCACACCGCGCACGCGCGACCCGGCGAGCCCGCGGTGCGGTGCGCGGACAGTGCCGGAAGCTGCGTCGTACAGGCGGATCCACGGCAACTGGAGCATCTGCTGGTGGCGCTGCTCAACCATGCCACCGGATGCTTCGCCGGGTGCGCCGAGCTGTGGGTCGGCACCGGCGGCGACGGCACCGGCGCGTGGGTCACCGTCACCGTCACCGGCGACGCCGACGAGCCGGCCGGCATCGTGGGGCTCGGACTCGCCGTGGTGCGGGCGATCGCCGAGCAGCACGGCGGCAGCGTGGCCGCCGGCGACAGCGAGCTGCGGGTGGCGTTGCCGCGGACGGTGCGGCCCAGCGAGCGGGTCGTGGTGCGGGCGATGCGGCGGCCGCGATGAGACGGTACGGCTCGATGGCGCTCGCCGCCGCGGTCCTGGTCCTCGGGGCGCTCGTCACGCTCGGCGTCACGAGCGTCATCACCGGCAAGGAGCGGCGCTCGGCGCAGCTGGCAATCCAACGCCAGTCGGATCTGGCGGCCGCGGCGGTCGCGGGGGAGGTCCGCCGGTACGTCGACACCATCGACAACGTGGCGGCCGCGCTCGGCTCGCACGACGGGCTGAGCCCGCAGGCGTTCGACCGGGCGACGTCCCGCATCCCGTCGCTCGCCGGCGCCACCGCCCTCGTGTTCGTCGTTCCCGCCGGTGTACCGGAGGTCGCCGCCGTCCAGGACGCGTGGCGGGCCGCCGGCGCCACCGGGCTCACCCTCAAGCCCGCGGAAGGCATTCAGGAGCACTACTTCGGCGTGTACGCGCGGCAGCTCGACGGCAACGCCCCGCTGGAGGGCGGCAGCGACCTCGGCGACAACCCCGACCTCGCCGACGTCATGCGGCAGGCGCGGATGTCCGGACACGCGACGGTGTCCAACGCGGCACTGATCGCCGGCGGGCAGCGGCGCACGCTCAGCCTCGCCACGCCCGTCACCGGCGCGGACGGCGCGCTGCGCGGCTGGGTCGTGCTCGGCCTGCGCGGCGAGGGCTTCTTCGGCGGGGCGCTCGGCGAGGTGCTGCACCGCCGGGTCACCGCGACGCTGTCCGCGACCCAGACCGGCGGCGGGCTCCTGCCGATCGCGACCGTGCACCGCCTCGCCATGCCCGGCGACGCCCTGCGCCGGGCCAAGGACATCGGCATCGCGCAACGCGTGTGGCACCTGGAGGTCAGCGCCGACCCGCGCGACCTGCCGGGCGCCTACACCGACCGGCCCCTCGTCGCGACCGCCGCCGGCGCCGCGCTGACCGTCCTCGTCACGCTGCTGGTGTACCTGCTGTCGACCCGCCGCTCGAAGGCGATGACCCTGGTGCACGAGTCGACCCGCGAGCTGCGCGCCGCCGAGCGCGAGGCCCGCGACCAGGCCGCCCTGCAGCAGGCGATCCTCACCAGCCTCGCCGAGGGCGTCACCGTCGTCGGCGCCGACGGCCGCGTGCTGCTGCACAACCCCGCGGCCCGCCAGCTGCTCGGCACCGCCGGCGACCCCGACACGCTGGAGGACTGGCCCGCGCACTACGGCGCCTACCTGCCGGACCGCGCGACCCCGTTCCCCGCCGCCGAGCTGCCGATGGTGAAGGCGCTGCGCGGCGTCTCCGTCGACCGGGTCGAGATGGTGATCCGCAACCCCACCCACCCCGACGGCATCCTCGTCAGCGTCAGCGCCCGCCCGCTGGACCGCTCCGGCGGTGGCCCGCGCGGCGCGGTCGCGGTCCTGCACGACATCACGGCGCTGCGCCGGTACGAGACGGAGCTGGCCCAGTTCGCCGCCGTCGTCGCCCACGACCTGAAGAGCCCGCTGACCGCGGTGCACGGCTTCGCCGCCGTCGCCGCCGACGCGCTCTCGGCCGGCGCCGCGCGCTCCGGCCCCGACGCCGCTCAGGCCGCCCCGCGCCGCCCCGACACGGCGAAGGTCGCGGTCGAGCGGGTCCGCCAGGGCGCGATCCGGATGCGGTCGATCATCGACGACCTGCTCGCGTACACCACCGCCCGCGACGCGCCGCTCAACCTCACCGACGTCGACCTGGGCGCCGTCGTCGCGTCCGTCGTCGCCGACCGCACCGCCCTCGCCCCGCCCATGCAACTGGCGAAGGCGTCCACGGTCGCCCTCCCACCCACGCCGCGCATCCACATCGGCGACCTGCCGCACATCAAGGCCGACCCGGGCCTGCTGCGCCTGGTCGTGGACAACCTGATCGGCAACGCCATCAAGTACACCCCCGCCGGCCAGACCCCGCACATCGAGGTCACCGCCGTGTCCGACCCCGACTGCATCGTCCTCGTCGTCGCCGACCGCGGCATCGGCATCCCCGACGGCGACAAGGCCCGCGTCTTCGAGTCCTTCTACCGCGCCCGCCCCGCCGACTACGGCGGCACCGGCCTCGGCCTGGCCATCTGCCGCCGCATCGTCGAGCGCCACGGCGGCTCGATCGCCGTCGAGGACAACCCCGGCGGCGGCACCAGGTTCTGCGTCTCCCTCCCCACGGCCGACCACCCCACCGAACCCGACCCCATCGCCGCCCTGCGCACCTACGGCATGTCCGCCGACGCCGGCTGGGAACGCCTCATGCGCCCCAGCGACGTCAACGCCTCCTGACGCCCTTCCCCGCAGGCGTCTCCGCGCCCTTCAAGCACCGCTACCGGCGCGGCTCGAGCATCAGGTCGCGCTGATACCAGGTGCCTGCCTTGCCACCGAGGTGTGCCGGGTCGGCCGGACCGGCAGGGGCGAAGCCGGCCTTGGTCAGCACCTTCCGGGACGCCACATTCTGGTGGGAGGCGGCCGCCCGCAGCGTGCGCAGCCCGTGCCGGGCCGCCGCCAGCCGGCACAGCTCCCGGACGGCTGCGGTCGCCACGCCACGGCCGGAAGCATGCTGCGCGGTCAGGCGGGGACGCGGGGGGTGGACAGGGACTGGATGAGTTCGGTGAGGACCTGGGCGGCGGTGGGGTTGTCGACCTGGCAGGTGCCGGCGGCGCGGTGGCCGCCGCCGCCGTGCTTGAGCATGATGGAGCCGATGTCGACCGGGGACGTGCGGTCCACGATGGACTTGCCGACGGCGAACACCGTGTTCTGCTTGGCGCGGCCCCACAGGGCGTGGATGGAGATGCGGGCGTCGGGGTGGAGGGCGTAGACCATGAAGCGGTTGCCGGCGTAGATGGTGTCCTCGTCGCGCAGGTCGACCACGACGACGTCGTCGTGGACGGTGGTGACGCGGCGCAGCTGGTCGATGAACGGCTCGGTGTGTGCGTGGAACAGGTCGGCGCGTTCGCGCACGTCCTTCATCGCCAGGATCTCGTCGACGCTGTCCAGCTGGTGGCAGGCGTGGATGAGCTTCATCATCAGCTCGAAGTTGGAGATGGTGAAGTCGCGGAAGCGGCCCAGGCCGGTGCGGCTGTCCATCAGGAAGTTCAGCAGGGTCCAGCCGGTCGGGTCGAGGATCTCCTCCACGGTGTACTGCGCGGAGTCGGCCTTGTCGACCGCGTCCATGAGGTCCGGCGGCACGTCGGTGAAGAAGTCGGCGCCGCCGAACTCGTTGTAGATGACCCGTGCCGCCGACGGTGCGGACGCGTCGATGATGTGGTTGGGCTGCGGCCCGACGCGCACCGTCTCCGAGTGGTGGTGGTCGAACACCATGTGCGCACCGGGCACGTACGGCAGGTTCGTGATGATGTCGTTCGCGGTGATCTCGACCTTGCCGTCCTGCATGTCCTTCGGATGCACGAAGACGATCTCGTCGATCATGTCCAGGTGCTTCAGCAGCGTGGCACACACCAAGCCGTCGAAGTCGCTGCGCGTCACGAGCCTGTGCTTCACGGCCATCTCCCTGCTCCAGCCCTGTCGCCCCCGATCGGCCACGGACGCGCCGACCTGAGCGGATCGGCGGCACGTCGGTGAAGAAGTCGGTGCCGTGGCCGCCGACTACAACAGCAGGTGAAGGTCAGGAGGACGCCGGAGACATCACTCGAGCAGGGCTTCGAAGTATGGCTTCATGGACGGGTAGTAGTCGTTGAAGTCGGGCATCGGGGTGTCGTCGCGGGAGGCCACGAGGGCGTCGAGGTAGAACTCCCAGCCGGGGCCGTAGTCGCCGGCGCCGACGCCGTCGGGGCCGGGCAGGTGATGGACCAGCTCCAGCAGCGTGCCGGTGTCCACGGTCGACAGGCGCAGCTCCAGGTGGGCCATCGAGTCGGTCAGGACGAGCCGTCGCGGGGGCTCGCAGGCCTCGATCCGCGCCTCGGACCAGGGGGCTCCTTCCTCCTGGATCATCTGGTACTGGATGCGGCCGCCGGGACGGGCGTCGCCCTTCCAGGGGCCGAACCAGCGGGCCGTGCGGTCGGACTCGGTGACGCTGGCCCAGACGTCCTCGATCGGGGCGCGGAAGGTGCGGCTGATCACCAGTTCGCCGCCGGTGGCGGTGGGGATCCAGCGGCCGGTGGGGGTCGGGCTCATGCGGTGCGTTCCTCTCCGATGGGTGGGTTGCGAAGGCGGTCGCGGCGGGTGCGGTACACCTCGGTCTCCAGCGCGTCCATCCGCTGCTGCCAGATCGGGGGCGCCGTGAACCGGGCGAGCCAGCCGGTCAGCTCGCCGAGCCGGGTGGGGTCCAGGGAATACACGCGGCGCCGGCCTTCGAGGGTGTCGCGGACCAGGCCGCACTCGCGCAGCACGCGCAGGTGGCGGCTCACGGCGGGGCGGCTGATCTCGAACCGGGCGCCGATCGCCGACGCGACCTGGCCCGCCGGCGCGGCGCCGCCGGTGTGCAGCAGCTCGAGGATCGCCCGGCGCACCGGGTCCGCGATCGCCTCCGCCACGTCGTCCACGCCGAGAAGTGTAACCCACGGGTTACACGTTCCCTGGCCTAACGGAGTCTGAAGTCTGGCTTAGGCACCTTGACATCGAAGGATTCGAATCAGATTATCTGTCAGGTAAGTTACCTATCTAACGAGAGGGAGGCCTCGTGAAGATTCCCGGCAGGCTGGTCGGCATCGGTGCCGCGGTCGCGCTGATCGGCGGGGTGACGGTCGCAGTGACCACCTACGGCGCCGAGGCGGCCACGGAGAGCCTGCTCTCACAAGGCAGGCCGGCCACGTCGTCGTCCGACGAGCTGTCCTCGCTCGGCCCGGGCAACGCCGTCGACGGCAACACCGGCACCCGCTGGGCCAGCGCGGAGGGCGTCGACCCGCAGTGGATCCGCGTCGACCTCGGTGCCGCCAAGACGATCACGCACGTCAACCTGAGCTGGGAGGCGGCGTACGCCAAGGCGTACCAGATCCAGACCTCGCCGGACGGCAGCGCCTGGACCACCATCTTCAGCACCACCACCGGCAACGGGGCGACGGACGACCTCACCGGCCTGAACGGCACGGGACGCTACGTCCGGGTCCTGGGCACCGCCCGCGGCACGACCTACGGCTACTCGCTGTGGGAGTTCAAGGTGTACGGCACGACGCCGGGCACGCAGCCCAGCGCCAGCCCGACGCCGTCGAAGACCCCGAGCAGCAGCCCGACGCCGTCAAAGACGCCGAGCAGCAGCCCCAGCGCCGGCAAGGACCTCACCGACCCGCGCAAGAAGGACATCGCCATGCAGCTGGTGTCCAGCGCGGAGAACTCCTCGCTGGACTGGAAGGCGCAGTACAAGTACATCGAGGACATCGGCGACGGCCGCGGGTACACCGCCGGGATCATCGGCTTCTGCTCCGGCACCGGCGACATGCTGGAGCTGGTCCAGCTCTACACGCAACGCGTCCCGGGCAACGTGCTCGCCAAATACCTGCCGGCGCTGCGCAACGTCGACGGCACCGACTCGCACGCCGGGCTCGACCCGAACTTCACCCGGGACTGGAAGACCGCCGCGGCCGACCCCGCCTTCCAGACCGCGCAGAACGACGAGCGCGACCGCGTCTACTTCAACCCCTCGGTGCAGCAGGCGAAGGCCGACGGCCTGCGGGCCCTGGGTCAGTTCGCCTACTACGACGCGATCGTCATGCACGGCCCCGGCGACAGTGCCGTCAGCTTCGGCGGCATCCGCCGGGCCGCGATGGCCAAGGCCCGCACCCCCGCACAGGGTGGCGACGAGTTCACCTACCTCAACGCCTTCCTCGACGCGCGGGTCGCGGCGATGAAGACCGAGGAGGCGCACAGCGACACCAGCCGGGTCGACACCGCGCAGCGGGTGTTCCTCAACAACCGCAACTTCGACCTCAACCCGCCGCTGAGCTGGAAGGTGTACGGGGACCCCTTCTCGATCCCCGCGTAGTCACTCAGACCTGGCGCCGCCGAGAATGGAAGAGATCGCCTCGGCGGCGCCCGGCTTCGCGAACAGGTAGCCCTGCCCGAACTCGCAGCCGAGGTCCTGCAGCGTCGACCACTGCTCCTGCGTCTCGATGCCCTCGGCGACCGTCTGCAGCTGCAGGGCCCGGCCGAGCTGCACGACGGCCTCCGCCAGTGTCGCGTCGCCGTTCTCGGTGTCGATGCCGTCGACGAACGACCGGTCGATCTTCAGGATGTCGACGGGGAAGCGCTTCAGGTACGACAGCGACGAGTAGCCCGTGCCGAAGTCGTCGATCGCGAGGCGTACACCCAGCGACTTGAGCCGGCCGAGGGTCTCGATCGTCGAGTCGGTGTCCTGCATCAGCAGCGACTCGGTGATCTCCAGGACCATCTGGTGCGGGTCGATGCCGGTCTCGGCGAGGATCTGCCCGACCTCCTCGACGAGCCCCTCGTGCTGGAACTGCCGCGCCGACAGGTTCACATTCATGCGGATCCGCCCGGCGGACTCGGGGAACTCCGCGCACCACTGCGCGAGCTGCTGGCACGCCTGCCGCAGCACCCACCGGCCCAGCGGCACGATCAGCCCGGTCGACTCGGCGAGCGGGATGAACGCGTTCGGCCCGACCAGCCCGCGCACCGGGTGCTCCCAGCGCACCAGGGCCTCGACGCCGATGAGGCGGCTCGTCGGCAGGTCCACGATCGGCTGGTAGTGGACGACGAACTCCTCGTCGGCGAGCGCGCGCTCCAGCTCCGCGCGGTCGTCGGCCTCGCGGAGGATCTCGGCGTACATGGCGGGGTCGAACAGCGCGTAGCGGTCCCGGCCGGCGGCCTTCGCCGCGTACATCGCGAGGTCCGCGTTGCGCAGCAGCTCACCCGGGTCCGGCCCGTCCTCGCCCTCGCTCGCCTTCGCGGTCGCGACGCCGATGCTGGCCGAGCAGACGACCTCGCGGTTGCCGAGGCGCAGCGGGCGGCGGATCGCGGCGAGAAGCCGGTCCCCGAGGTCCATCGCCTCGAACTCGTCGATGTCCTCGACGAGGATCGCGAACTCGTCGCCGCCGAGCCGGGCGAGGGTGTCCGCGGACCGCAGCTGCTGGTGCAGGCGTAGCGCCGTCGACGCGATCAGCTGGTCGCCGGCGTTGTGGCCGAGGCTGTCGTTGACGAGCTTGAAGTCGTCGAGGTCGACGAGCAGCAGCGTGATCCGCCCACCGCCGCGCCGGTTGCGGGCGATGGCGTGCTCGAGCCGGTCGCGGAACAGGGCCCGGTTCGGCATGCCGGTCAGCGAGTCCGCGAACGCCTGCCGGGTCAGCTCCTCCTCCAGCTCCTTGCGCTCGGTGATGTCCCTGATGCTGATGACCGCGGCCTCCAGCGACGGGTCGTCCAGCCGGTTGGTGCCGATCACGTCGGCGTAGATCCAGGCGCCGTCGGCGCGCCGGATCCGTGACTCGACCCGCGCGGAGGAGCCGGGGGTGCCGTTGGCGACGCTCAACCACCACTCCATCACCACCGGCAGGAAGTCGGGGTGCGTGATGTCCATGAGCAGGTCGCTGGTGACGAACCCCTGCTCGTAGCCGAGCACGGTGCGCACCGACGGGCTGCAGTAGGTGACGCCGCCGAGGGGCAGCACGGCGATGACCGCGTCGGAGGAGTTCTCCAGCAGCGCCTCGATCCGCCGTTCGGCGCTGAGCCGGGCCGCGTCGAGGCGCCGGCGGTTGCTGGCGGTCCGCGCGCAGAACCACATGACGCCGGCCATCAGCGCGAGGCTCAGCGCGGCGAGGGTACCGGTGACGGGGCGGTCCCGGGTGAGCACCAGCGACACGTACCCGACCAGCGACGCCGCGCCGATGCTGATGACGGCCCGCTCTGAGGCGAGCGCCGCGGTGGACGCCAGGATCAGGGTCACGCCGGCGGGGTAGATGGCGAGCGCGGCGACGTCGTACGCGGTGAACCCCAGCAGCACCGCCAGGTTCCCCAGCCACCAGGCGAACAGCGCGCGCGGCAGCCACGGCCGGTCGACCAGCCGGCGCCACGGCAGCAGCGCCATCGCGGCCTGCGCGACGCCCACGAACGCGATCGCGGCGACGAGCAGCGGCCCGCCCTGCCAGTCCAGGTGCACCCGGACCGCGCCGATGGCGATCACCGCGACGCCGACCCACGTGCCCAGCCTGATCTGGCGGGCGCGGTACTCGCCTTCGTGCTGCTCCAGCGCGTTCACCGACATGGTCCGTTGATCGGTGCCGGCCCGGTGTTCCTGAGCCGATCCCTTCCCGTCGCGGGTGCGGAACGGGAGCGAACGGGGAGACGTGCCGTCTGACATTTGTCACCGGCCGGGCGTGCACGGTGCACCGCAACCGATGTGTGACGGCACTACGGGAGCGGCACGGGGGCACGAAGACTGTCCATATGAGACGCAGAGTCGTACTGATGGCGGCGGCATCGGCGGCGGTGGCGGCCGTCCCCACACCGGCGTTCGCCGCCGGACCGGTGAGGCTGGTCCTGCCGGCGCCGACCGGGCGCCACCGCATCGGCACCGTCGCGCTGCACCTCGTCGACCGGTCCCGCCCCGACCCGTGGGTGCCGGCGGAGCGGGTCCGGGAGCTGATGGTGCAGCTGTGGTACCCCGCCCACGACGCGCGGCGGCTGCCGCTCGCGCCGTGGGTGTCGCCGGCGTTCGCCGCGCTGCTCAACCCGCCCGGCTCCGGCTACGAGCTGCCCCTCACGCACGCCCGGCTCGGCGCGCCCGCGCTGCCCGGGCCGCGCGCCGGGTGGCCCGTCGTGCTGTACTCGCCCGGCTTCGGCGTCGAGCGGACCGCCAGCACCGCCGTCGCGGAGGAGCTCGCGAGCCACGGGTACATCGTCGTCACCATCGACCACACGCACGACTCGCCGCTCGTCGAGTTCCCCGGCGGGCGCGTCGCCAGGAGCGCGGTGCCGCCGCCGACCGGCGAGCCCGGCGAGGAGGAGCGGCTCATCGCGAAGGCCCTCGCCGCCCGGGTCGCCGACACCCGGTTCGTCCTCGACTGGCTCGCCCGTCCCCAGCGGGCGTTGCCGAGCGGTCTCTGGTACGCCGTGGACCAGCGCACGATCGGGATGATCGGGCACTCGCTGGGCGGTACCACCGCCGCGGAGACCATGCTGGAGGACCGTCGCGTCAAGGCCGGCGTGAACCTCGACGGCGCCATGTCGGGCCGCGTGATGACCGAGGGGCTGGACCGGCCGTTCGTCCTCGTCGGGTCGGACGGGCACGGCCGCACCGGCGACGAGACCTGGGCCGCGTTCTGGGCGGTGCTGCGCGGGCCGCGCCTGGAGCTGCAGCTGCGCGACTCCGGGCACATGTCGTTCACCGACTACCAGGTGCTGCTCCCGCAGGCCGGGATCCCGGCGGAGGACCTCGTCGGGCAGCTGGGCACGATCGACGGCGAGCGCTCCGTGCGGGTGCAGCGGGCCTATCTGCTGGCGTGGGCCGACCGCCACCTGAGTGGGCGCGGGGGTACCCTGCTCGACGGCCCGTGCGCGGCGTTCCCCGAGATGCGGTTCCTCCCGTGACGGCGGCGGTCCAGGTGTACGAGCTGCGCCGCCGCTACGGATCGTTCGAAGCGGTGCGGGGCGTGTCCTTCGACGTCGAGCGCGGCGAGCTGTTCGCGCTGCTGGGCACGAACGGCGCCGGGAAGACCTCGACGCTCGAGCTGGTCGAGGGGCTCGACCGGCCGACCGCGGGTGCGGTACGGGTGCTCGGCCGTGACCCGGTCCGCGACCGTACCGCAGTACGGGCCCGTACCGGCGTGATGCTGCAGGAGGGCGGCTTCCCACCCGACCTGACGCCGGCGGAGGCGCTGCGCATGTGGGCCGGCACGTTCGGCACGCGGGCCCGGCCAGTCGCGGACACGCTGGACCTCGTCGGCCTGGCGCACCGCGCGGACGTGCGGGTCCGGCAGCTGTCCGGCGGCGAGCGGCGCCGTCTCGACCTCGCCGTCGCCGTCGTCGGCCGGCCCGACCTGCTCATCCTCGACGAACCCACCACGGGTCTGGACCCCGAGTCCCGGCACGACACGTGGCGGCTGCTGCGCGGGCTGCTCACCGACGGCGTCACGATCCTGCTCAGCACCCACTACCTGCAGGAGGCGCAGGAGCTCGCCGACCGGGTGGCGATCCTGCGCGCCGGGACCGTGGTCGCGACCGGCTCCGTCGCCGAGGTCGTCGCCGCGTTCCCGGCCCGGATCACCTTCGACCTGCCGCCCGGCGTCACCCTCGACGCGCTGCCGGACGTGGTCGGCGCCTACGACCTGACCGGCGGGCGGGTCTTCGTACACACGCAGCAGCTGCAAACGGCGCTCACGACGCTGCTCGGCTGGGCCGCTGCACGCGGCATCACGCTGACCGGGCTCGACGCGCGGTCCGCGACGCTGGACGAGGCGTTCCTGTCGATCGCGGGTGCGGCATGACGCATCTGGTCCGGTCCGAACTGCTCCTCCTCGCCCGCAACCGGATGGCCGTGTTCAACTCGGTCCTCGTGCCGGTGATGATCATAGGGCTGCTCGCGTCCGGCGGCGATGCCGGCGGTGACACGGCGGTCGTCACCGGGATGCTCGGGTTCGTCCTCGTCGGGGTGCTGTACTACACGCTGGTCAGCACCTACGTCGCCCGCCGCGAGGACCTGGTGCTCCAGCGCCTGCGGGTCGGCGTGCTCACCGACCTGGAGATCCTCGCCGGCACCGCCGGCCCCGCGGTCGCCGTGGCGCTCGGGCAGATGGCGCTCTTCGTCGCCGTCGGCGCGACCGCGTTCGGGCTGCCCGCACCGGTCAACGCCCCCGTGCTGCTCCTCGGGGTGCTGCTCGGGACGGTGGTGTTCGCGCTGCTCGCCGCGGTGAGCACGACCTTCACCCGCACCGTCGAGCTGGCGCAGGTGACGACGCTGCCGGTCCTGCTGGTCTGCGTCGCCGGCGCCGGCTTCGCGATCCCGCTGGACGCGCTGCCGGGGCCGGTCGCGGAGGCGCTACGGTGGCTGCCACTGTCGCCGACGCTGGAGCTGGTCCGGCTCGGCTGGCTCGGCAGGCCCGGGGCGGGCGTCCTCGGCGTCCTCGGGGCGGCGGCCGCGCCGGCGGGGCTGCTGGCGGCGTGGACCGTGCTCGGCTGGGTGGCCGTGCGACGCTGGTTCCGCTGGTCACCGCGGCGTTAGTCGCAGATGGGGGTTCGGGGTCTTGATCGGGTGGTGGCGGCGGCGCAGCCAGGCGGCGCGGCTGGAGTGGTACGTGCGGGGCTCCTTCTACGGCCAGCTCACGCTGTCGCCGGTGCTCATCGGCTTCCTGGTGCAGCTGGAGGTGAGCCGCACCGCGCTCGGGGTCGTCGTCGCGGGGTTCGTCGTGCACACCGTCGTGTGCCTGCTGCTCGTGCACGCGGGCATCGGCTCGTACCTGGGGCTGCGGCCCCGCCCGACGGGCCTGATCCTCGCCGGCGGCGCGCTGACCGTCGCCGGCATGGCGCTCGGCTTCCTCGCCTACCCGCACGCGACCCCGGGCCGGCCCGACGGTCCCGCCACCGCCATCCTCATCGTGCTCGTCGTCACGTACGTGACCGCGCTGTGCGCCGCCGTCCGGCCCCGGGTCGTGCTCGCCGTCGTGGTCGGCAGCTGCCTCTTCAGCACCGTCACCAGCAGCGCCGGGGCGGCGATCGCGCTCGGCGCCCTGCTCGTCCCGATCGTCGGCGCGTACCGGGTGTCGCTGTGGATGCTCGGCGTGGTCCGCGAGCTGGACCGCGCCCGGCACGTGCAGGCCGGGCTCGCCGTCGCCGAGGAGCGCCTGCGGTTCGCCCGCGACCTGCATGACGTGGTCGGCCGTACGCTGTCCGTCGTGGCGCTGAAGTCCGAACTGGCCGCGCAGCTCGCCCGCCGGGGCCGCGAGGAGGCGGTGGCGGAGATGCTGGAGGTGCGGCGCATCGCCCAGGACTCGCTCACCGAGCTGCGTGCCGTCGTCGGCGGGTACCGTGCCGCGGACCTCGACGTGGAGCTGGCCGGCGCCCGGGCGCTGCTCGCCTCCGCCGGCATCGAGTGCCGCGTCATCGGCGACGGCGGCGCCCTCCCGGCGGAGCTGCAGGGCACGCTCGGGTGGGTCGTCCGCGAGGGCACCACCAACCTCCTGCGCCACAGCGAGGCCCGCACCTGCGTCGTCACCCTGCGCACCGGCGCCGACGCCGTGACGCTCACGATGACGAACAACGGTGTCCCCGCCTCGGACAAGATCGTGTTCGGCGGCGGGCTGATCGGGCTGACGGAGCGGATCACGGCCCTCGGCGGCACGGTGACCGCGGTCCGCACCCCGCCGGACGGCTTCCAGCTGCTCGTCTCGCTGCCGCTGCTGTCGGCCGCCCCGGCGGTGGCAGCGTGATCCGGCTGCTGGTCGTGCTGCCGCTGCTGCCGGCCGCTCCGGCCGGTGGCCGCGTCGCGTTGCCGCTCCTGCTCGCCGCTCCGGCGGTGGCCGCGTGATCCGGGTGTTGCTGGCCGACGACGAGCACCTGATCCGGGGTGCGATCGCGGCGCTGCTCAGCCTCGAGGACGACATGGAGGTCGTCGCGCAGGCCGCGACCGGCGCCGAGGCGCTCAGCCTCGCCCGCGCCCTGCACCCGGACGTCGCCGTCCTGGACCTCCAGCTCCCCGACCTCGACGGCGTGACGGTCGCCACCACCCTGCACGCCGAGGTGCCCACCTGCCGCACGATGATCGTCACCAGTCACGGGCTGCCCGGCCACCTTAAGCGCGCCCTCACCGGTGGCGTGCGCGGTTTCCTCGCCAAGACCGTCGCCGCCGAGGTCCTCGCCACCGTGGTCCGCACCGTGCACGCCGGCGGCCGGTACGTCGACCCGCAGCTCGCCGCCGAGGCCATCAGCGCCGGCGACAGCCCCCTCACCGCCCGCGAGGCCGACGTGCTGCGGCTGGCCGGCGACGGCGCCCCCGTCGACGAGATAGCCCGCCGCGCCGCGCTCTCCCCGGGGACCGTCCGCAACTACCTCTCCTCGGCCGTCACCAAGACCGGCGCCGCCAACCGCCACGAGGCGGCCCGCATCGCCCGCGGGCGCGGCTGGATCTGAGGCGGCAGGCACGATCTGCCGTCTTCAACAACTGACCCACCCCGGCCGGCTGCCGGAGTTACTGGTACGACTCCGGCAGCCGGCTGGCCGGGTGCGCCCACGCGAGCACGTTGGGAAGGCCCTGCTTGTCGAAGAACGCGACGATCTCCTGGTCGGTGTGGCGCAGGCTGAAGTGGGTCAGCACGAACGTGGTCGCCGGGTTGGCCTCGACGACCGGGCGCAGCTCGCTCCACACGGTGTGGCCGATGCGGCGGGCCCGCTCCAGCTGGTCGTCGCCGAGGAACGTGCACTCGGTGACGACGACCGGGTGGTCCAGCAGCCACGGCGACCGGGTGAAGACGTCGGGCCGGGTGTCGCCGAGGAACGCGACCAGCGGCGTCACCACCTCGTGGTCGATCTCGACGCCCTCGCGGCGCTTCGCGGAGAGGAGCCGGCCGTCGGCCTTCAACGCCTCGAACTCGGGCTTGATCGCCCGCTTCACCGACGAGATCGCGAAGCCGACGCACGGCACCTTGTGCGCGCAGTCGACGACCCTGACCCGGTGGGCGCCGCGCTTGCCGATGCTGAACTCGTCGCCGCCGCGGACGCCGTGCAGCCGCGCCGCCGGGGCGAGCGACGGGTCGTAGGCGGCGTTGTGGTTCAGCTCGCTCGTCGCGCGGATGTAGCCCTCCGCGTACGGGACCGCGGCCGCCGGCAGGTAGATGTCGACGCCGGTCTCCTTGACCGCGACGTAGTCGAGGTCCTTGCTGTGGTCCATGTGCGTGTGGGTCAGGAAGACCGTGTCCGGCTGCCAGCCCTCGACGAGCCCGCAGTCGACGCCCGTCTTCAGCTCCGGCAGCAGGAAGAACGTCTTGTCGTTGGACCGGGAGTAGCCGCTCATGGTGATGCCCGCGCCGGGGATCGCCCACGACTTCCACTGCCGGAAGGGGTGCCCGCGGTCGAGCAGCTCGGCGTGCGGCATGACGCTCCCCTCCGGTCGGTGTCCAATGTCGACGGTACCGGCGGCGGCAACCCGATTAGCGCGGCAGCGTCTACGCTGGGCGGCATGAGCGAGCTTCCCGAGCGGGTGGACCACCGGCAGCTCCGCGCGTCCGACGCGGACCGGGAGCAGGTCGCCGAGGTCCTGCGCACCAGCGCCGCCGAGGGCCGGCTGGACCTGGACGAGCTCGACGAGCGGCTGCGCACCGTGTACGCCTCCCGCACGTACGCCGACCTGGAGCCGCTCCTCGCTGACCTGCCGGCCCACTCATCGGCCAAGGTCAACCTGGACGGCGTCCAGCCGCCGCGCCCCGGCGACGTGGCCGAGCGCAGTGGCGCGGTCGCGGTCATGAGCGGCTTCCACCGCCGCGGCGCCTGGATCCCGCCGCGCCTCTTCACCTGCCTGGCATTCTGGGGCGGCGGCACCATCGACCTGCGCGACGCCCGCTTCCTGTACGGCGACCTGAAGATCCGCGCGTTCGCCGTCATGGGCGGCGTGGACGTGATCGTCCCCGACGACGCCGCGGTCGAGGTCACCGGCATGGGCGTGATGGGCGGCTTCGACCACGGCGCCGCCACCGCCGGCCGCCACGGCGCCCCCCGCATCGTCGTCACGGGCTTCGCCTTTTGGGGCGGCGTCATAGTCCGCCGCAAGGACCGCAAACACAAGGACTGACCACCCGGCCGGTTGGTGCACGGCGGCCCAGCCCTGAAGGTCGGGGGAGAGACGGACCGCCGTCAAACGACCGGCAACTCCGTGCCCTGGTTGATCATGACTGCATAGGTCTACCTGACCTGTCCGGCGTCGGTCCCGTCGTCGCCCTGCTCGCCGTCTGGTTTCACGGCCGCATCCCAGCGAAGCTGCGTTCGGTGGGATTACCCCATTCCCCGCAGGCTCAGGCCGCACCGCCCGTCACCATCTCAACCGCGGCGGCGGCAGCACTTTCGACACCGCTCTCCACGACGTTGTCACCATCGCCGCGGCGTGCACCACCCGCCGCCGAGTGCCGAACTCGTTCGAAGATCGAAGGACGGATCCGGTCGTCGTGGGTCTGCTTGACCTGTCCGGCGTCGGTCCCGTCGTCGCTCTGCTCGCCGTCTGGTCCCACGGCCGCATCCTCAGCGAAGCCGCGTTCGGCGGGATCACTCCACTCTCTGCCGCGTCCGGCCGCACCACCTGCCACCATCTCAACCGCGGCGGCAGGACCTTCAACGTCGCTCTTCACGACATCGTCACCATCGCCGTCGCATAAACCGCCCCGCCGCCGAGTGCCGAACTCCTTCGAAGATCGAAGGACGGATCCGGTCGTCGTCGGTCTGCTTGACCTGTCCGGCGTCGGTCCCGTTGTCGCCCTGCTCGCCGTCTGGTTTCACGGCCGCATCCCCAGTGAAGCCGCGTTCGCCGGGATTGCCCCGCTCTCGGCCAGCCCCAGCCGCACCACCCGCCACCAGTCCAACCGGGGCGGCGACAGTACCTTCAACGCCGCCCTTCACAAGCGTCACTGTCGCCGAGGCGTGAACCTCCCCGACAACGAATGCCGAACTCCTTCGAAGATCGAAGGACGGATCTGGTCGTCCGGGCGGCCAGATCCGTCATTCGATCATGGTCCGGCTCCCCGGTGACGAGAGTCGGTTGGACATATGCGAAATGTCGGATAAATTCGGGCGCTTGCGCCTGGATTTATCCGGGGCAGGGGCCGTCTCCGGGGGCGGAGGGCGGCTTGCCGCGTCAGTGGGGGCGTTGGCCTTGGTTGGGAGGGTGGGTCAGGTGGTGCGGGTGTGGAGCATGCGGCGGACGACGTCGATGCGTTCGGTCATGTACTTGGCGACCACCGGTGCCGCGTCGGCGGTGACGGTCTCGGCGCGGCGCAGGTAAGGCTCGTCGACGCCGTGCAGCGGGAAGAGACGGTTTGCGAACACCATCGCCGGGGTCATCCCGCCGCGGTGCAGTTGCGGCGCGAGCTCCAGGTACCTGGCGGCGAACGGTGCGAGCGTCGCGTCCTGGCCCGGGCGCCAGAAGGCCGCCATGACGGTCTTGACCTCGTTGATCGGCACCGAGCGGTCGACGACCACGGCCTGCCAGACGGACTCCTTCACCGCCGGGTCGGGCGACGCCGCGCGGACCCCGGTGGCCCGGACCCAGGCGTCGGGGTCGGGGTCCACGCCGAGCAGCGCGTCGATGTCGGCGTCGACGGTGCCGCCCAGCTCGGCCGCCCGGGCGAGGGCGCGCCACCGCAGGTCCACGTCGTCGCCGGCCCGGGAGCGCAGCCACGCGACCTCGTCGAGGTCGGCGGCGGTGCGGGCGAGGGTACGCAGCGCCACCTGCGCCTGGTCGGGCTGCTCGGCGAGCTTGCGGCAGGTCGCGGCGACCGCTTCGACCAGCGATGGGCGGTCGGCGTCCGGCGACCACCGCTCGGCGACGTCGGCGGCGAGCGTCAGGTACGGCTCGATGACCGACCCCGACGTCTCGGCGAGCAGCACGCCGGTGAGGCAGCGCACCGCCTCCGCCGCGGACACCTCGCCGGTGAGCAGCATGTCCCAGACGGTGGCGACGGCGACCCCGCGGGAGATGGCGCTCGGCAGCGCCGTCGCGGCCGGGAAGGGGGAGGGGCGGGTCGTGGCGAAGGTCAGGTCCTCGTCGTTGACCAGGTACAGGTCGGCGCCGGAGGGCAGGTCGACGGGGGTCGTGGGGCCGGCGATCTCGACCTGGACGAGGGCGGTCCGCTCCAGCCGCTCGCCGCCGTCGCCGCGGTACGCGCCGACCGCCAGGACCTGCGGGCGCGGAGGGCCGTCGGGGCCGCGGGCGTCCAGGACGAAGCCGTCGCCGGTGTGGCGCAGCGTGATCCGGTCGGTGCCGGCGGTCTCCAGCCAGCCGGTCCGCCACGCGTTGAGGTCCCGGCCGCTCGCCGCGCCGAGCGTGTCGATGAGGTCCTGCAGGGTGGTGTTGCTCCAGGCGTACCGCGCGAAGTAGGTGGCCATGCCGGCCTCGAAGTCCGCCTCGCCGACGTAGCGCATCAGCTGGTGCAGCACCGACGCGCCCTTCGGGTAGGTGATCGCGTCGAAGATGGACATCGCCTGCGCGACGTCGTGGATCGGCTGGCGGATCGGGTGCGTCGCCGGGCCCTGGTCGGCGAGGTACGCCAGGAGCTTGCCCTCGGCGAGGTGGCCGGCCCACGCGTCGGTGAACTCGGTCGCCCGCTCCGCCGCCCAGTTGCAGGCGAACTCGGCGAACGCCTCGTTGAGCCACAGGTCGTCCCACCAGCGCATCGTGACGATATTGCCGAACCACATGTGCGCCATCTCGTGCAGCAGCACCTTCGCGCGCAGCTCCCGCTCCGCCGGGGTGGGCGCCGACCGGTACATGAACGAGTCGGACCACGTGACGCAGCCGTAGTTCTCCATCGCGCCGCCGAACTCGGGGACGAAGACCTGGTCGTACCGGCGCTGCGGGAACGGCATCCGGAACACCTCGCCGTAGAAGGCGAGCCCCTGCCGGGTCAGCGCGAAGAGCTCGTCGGCGTCGCGGTCCAGCACGGCCGCGAGGGACCGGCGGGTGAGCAGCCCGAGGTCGTGCCCGTCGACGTCGCGGCGCACCTCGTGGAACGGTCCGGCGTTGACGACCGTGTTGTACACCGACAGCGGCGGCGTCGCGGGGAACTGCCACCGGCGCGCGGCACCGGCGGTGGTGACGACCGGGTCGCCGCTGTTGCTCACGACCGTCCACTGTGGTGGCGCGAGCACCGTGAACTGGTGCGGCGCCTTCAGGTCCGGCTGGTCGAAGCACGCCCACACGAAGTGCGCCTCGTCGGGCTCGAACGACGTCCACACGTAGATCTCGCCGTCGGCGGGGTCGACCGCCTTGTGCACGCCCTCGCCGTCCTTGGTCTCCGCCTGTACGGTCTCGACCCGCAGGTGGTTGGTCGCCTCGAGGCCCGGCAACGGGATCCGGCCGTCCTCGGCGGGCGGCAGCGGGACGCCGTTGAGCTCGGCGCTGACGACCTCGGCGGCGCAGTCGACGAAGCTCTGCGAGCCCGGCTCGCGGCACGTGAACCGCACCTGCGACACGCACCGCACCCGCGGCCCTGACGGCAGCTCGGTGAGATCGATGTCGATCGCGTAGTGCTCGACGGCCAGCAGCGCGGCCCTTTGCTCGGCTTCGACCTGCGTCAGGCTCGGGTTGCTCATCCGCCGATCCTAAGGCGTGGACAGATTGCCAGCATGACCATTACTGGCCTGGTGGCTGCCGTGACGCCGTACAGCTGAACGAGCGGGCGGGGTGATCAGGCGCCGCGGTCAGCGCCGGCGCGCTCCGCCGCCACGTGGAAGAAGTCGCCGCCCTTGCGGCGCGCGTCGTCGGTGCCCCACGCGCGCTCCTCGGCGGTGACCTTGCGCAGCCGCGGGATGTGTTTCGCGCAGTGGATGTACGCCTCGTCGACGTGCAGGTTGACCCACCGCTCGGCCCGGCGCCCCGGCACGGTGTCGCTCGGCAGGCCGGGGAACGCCCGGCGCATCTCGGCGTCGGGCACGATCGTGGCGCGCCCGTTGATGTGCAGGCCGATCACGTCGCGCAGGAAGTCGACGAAGACGAGGCCGACGTGGGGGTTCTCCACGATGTTGCCGAGGCTCGCCATCACGCCGTTGCCGCGGTACTCCGGCCAAGCGACCCGTCCCGGCCCGAGCACCTGCACGAACCCCGGCGGCCCGGCGCGGAACGTGCAGTCGCAGTGCCCGAGCGCACTCGCCGTCGCGACGAACATCATCTCCTGCCGGCCGACGAAGTCCACCATGTCGGCGTTCAGCTCCGGCAGCACCTGCTGCTGGTAGAACCGCTCCGCCCGCTCGACGGTCCCGAACCGGGACTGCAGCAGGTGCTCGCCCGCGGTCCCCGGCAAGTGTGTGCTGGCCATCGTGTCCACCGCTGCCTCCAACGTCGACCCCCGAAGATCGCAGTGTTCCACGCGCACAACCGTCCCGTCGCACACCGTGTACGTCGGTGCCGCCCCCACCGGGCCGGTTGCCGGCGCCCCCGTCACAGGCGTCCCAGCGGCCACGGCACCGCACCGGCGTCGCGGTGGTGCGCTCGTGGCGCTACCTCTCCGCACCTGGCTGCAACTCACCTGTCGGGCGATCGGTCCGATGTCAGGAAGCGTCGGAGGTCGGCGGTCGTTCAGGCACGAGGGGGAGCTTCATGGCGAAGGACGAGAAGGACAAGGCGGCGACGGAGGAAGCCCCCAAGAAGGGCGGCAAGAAGAAGCTCATCATGATCCTCGCGATCGTCCTGGTCGCGCTCGCCGGTGGTGGCGCCGGCGGGTACTTCATGTTCGCGCCGAAGAAGGCGACGGCCGAGGTCCTCGTGGCCGGGGTCGTCGTGCCGCTGGACGCGATCACGATCAACCTCGCCGACGGGCACTACCTGAAGCTGAAGATGACGCTGCAGGCGACCGACAAGGCGGCCGAGGCCCCGGACGGCAGCAAGGCGCTGGACGCCGCGATCTCGCTGTTCAGCAACATGGACTCCAAGGAGCTGCTGACCACCGACGGCCGCGAGAAGTACAAGGCGCAGCTCAAGGAGAAGGTCGTCGCGGCCTACACGGTCAAGAAGGAGAAGGAGGTCATGGACGTGTACTACACCACGTTCGTGATCCAGTAGCCGGCGCCGGCCCGGCTCAGGCGGACGGGCGGCGCAGCGTGAGGTACGGCACGGCGCCCGGCTCGGGCTCGTAGCGGTCCACCTCGGCGAAGCCGCGCGCCTCGGCGAACCGGACACCGGCGGTGTTGGCAGCCCAGACCACGGTCTCGACTGCGTCGGGGGCCTGCTCGGCGGCCTGGCGCATCGCCCGCTCGTACAGTGCCGAACCCAGCCCACGACCGCGCCACTGCGGCAGCACCCGGACGATCACCGTGGACGCCCCGCCGCCGGCCTCGGGCGGGCGGACCGTGGTGCAGCCGACCAGCACGTCACCGTCGTAGGCGACCTCCAGCAGATACCTGCCAACCCGTTCGCGCGCCTCGTCGGTGGACATCGCGGCGTCCGGCACGACCGCGTTGTGCACCAGCCGCCAGTCCTCGATCGTGGCGTCGTCGGTGACCGGTCCGATCCGCAGGCTCGACATGGCCGCGACCATACGGCAACGGCGCCCGGCACGATGGCCGGGCGCCGTTGAAGCCAGCGCTGAACGTCTGCTCAGAGCGCGCGGCGGCCCCGGCCGGAGATGCCGGCCACCAGCGCCACACCGACGGCGGCGAGCAGCACCTGCACGACGAGCTCGCCCCAGTCGACACCGGGGGTGTCGGTCGCGATGCCGATCGCGTTCGCCAGGACGGTGCCCAGCAGCGCGGCGACGACACCGACGACCATGGTCAGCAGGATCGACATGTGCTGCCGGCCCGGGACCACGAGCCGCCCGAGCGCACCCACGATCAGTCCGACGATCAGCGCGGTGATGATCCCAGTGACGGTCATTGCTCCTCCTGAACTCGTTGCTTCCTGTGTGCCTCGGCCCTGCTCCCGCTCCGCCTCGGCTCTGCTTCAGTGATGCCCGTGCGTCCCTGATCCGAAACCGATCGCACCCGTCCTCGATCGGGACGGCGCAACTCCGGCAAATCGGCTATCGTTACGCGTCTATGAGAGTCCTTGCTGTCGTCGCGGCCGGAGTCACCGTCGCCGCGACGCTGGTCACCGCCACCACCAGCGCGTCCGCCGCGGCGGCGCCGGCCACGCTGCCCGCCGGCCAGTTCACGCTGTCGGCGAACTACCACCAGTTCGACGCGGTGAACTCGGCCCTGGTGTCCACGCTGGGCACCGCGGCCGTGCACACCGTCATGGACAACGCCAACCACGACCGGACCGGGATCACCGACTCGCTGGGGATCAGCTACGAGACCGGCTTCTCGTTCGACTCCGGCGACGACAACGACTGCACCAACTACCCGCAGGGCATCACCACCAGCCGGGACGCCATCGGCACCGCCAACAGCGGCAACTACGACGGCCACCAGCTGATCCTGGTCAGCTGGTACACCAAGGACGGCTGCGACGGGGCGTCCTCGCGCAGCCGGATCACGCTCGTGGACTGGGACGCCACGTATCCCAACAAGTACCGCAAGGTCCTGCTGGTCGAGCCGACCGGCACGACGGCCGCCCCCGACTTCAAGGACATCAAGATCCACGCCGGCGGCGTCTCGTGGTTCGGCGACTACCTGTACGTCGCCGACACCGGCCGCGGCATGCGGGTCTTCGACATGCGCAAGATCCTGAAGACGGACACCGGCGGGACCGCCGCGCAGATCGGCCGGCAGAACGCGACCACCTACTACGCGCACAACTACGCGTACGTGCTGCCCCAGATCGGCACGATCACCGCGGCGACCACGTCGGGCACGAACCTGGCCTGGTCGTCCATCTCGCTGGACCGGGTCAGCCGGTCGATCGTCATGACCGAGTACACGTGCGCCTCCGGCTGCGCCGACTACCCCAACCGGCCCCCGCGGGCGGTGCGCTTCCCGTTCGCCGCCGGCGCCACCACGTTCGCCGCGAGCACCACGGCCAGCCAGGCGCTGCAGCTTCCCTGGTACAAGCTGAACGGCGTCGCCTCGCACAACAACCGCTGGTGGTTCAACTCGTCCGGCGCCAAGCAGCTGTACTACTGGACGCCGTCGGCGGGCTCACACACGTATGCGTGGGTCAGCGGCGGCGAGAGCATCAGCTACTGGGAGGACGCGACCGAGGCGGACCTGCTGTGGTCGCTGCAGGAGCAGGTCGGGCACCGCAACGTGTTCGCCGTCAAGCAGGCCAACTTCGACGGGTAATTCGTTGTACGGCGGGCGGGGCGCCTTCCTACCCTGGGCGGACCATGTCGACCACCAAGCGGCCCGATCCGCGCCTCGCCCGCACCGACGACTCCTGGCTGACCCTGCCCAACCCGCACGGCGTGCCCGTGGAGATCTGCGCCGCGCCCGACGTGCCGATCGAGTCCGCGGCGGTCGACGAGCTGCTCACCGTCGTGGAGACGGCGGCCACGCTTGACGCCATGGGCGCCCGGCTGGACCGGGTCGTGTGCACCCCCGACTTCCACAAGGGCGCCGGGATCCCGATCGGCACGGTCCTGCAGACGACCGGAGCCCTCATCCCGCAGGCGGTCGGCAACGACATCAACTGCGGCATGCGGGTCGAAGCCACATCACTGACCGTCGACCGGGTCCGGCCGCACCTGGACCGCCTCGAGCAGCACCTGCGGCACCTGTTCTTCGAGGGCGGCCGGCGCATCGGCCTCACCCCCGCGCACCGCGAGGGCCTGCTCCGCGACGGCCTGCCGGGCCTGCTGTCCGCCGGTGTCCCGTCCGGCGCGGAGGGCGCCTGGGCGCAGGTCCGCCCCGATGACCTCGCCCCGGACAACCTGCACGCCGCCGGCCACCCGGTCGCCTCCGCCGCCGGTTTCGACGACTGGATCACCAGCGGCGGCGGCACCAGCTACGACAGCATCATCGGCAGTGTCGGCGGCGGCAACCACTTCGCCGAGCTGCAGTACGTCTCGGAGATCCACGACGGCGCGGCCGCCTACGCCTGGGGCCTCGCCCCGGGACGGGTGGTGCTCATGGTGCACACGGGGTCGCTCTCGCTCGGCCACCAGGCCAACTCCACCGGCCAGGACCAGGCCCGCGCCCTGTGGCCGCGGGGCGTGCCGATGCCCCGCAACCGCATCCTGCCCATGCTGCTGACCGACGAGGGCTCCGCCCGCATCGGGAAGTACCTGACGGCGTTCGCCAACGCGGCCAACTTCGCCATCGGCAACCGCTTCTTCCTGGCCCTGATGATGCGGGCCGGCCTCGCCGCCGTCGCCGGACAGGTCGATTCGCGGCTGGTGTACGAGTCGCCGCACAACCTCCTGTGGCCCTCGCCCGACGGCACCGTCGTGCACCGCAAGGGCGCCACCCCCGCCGCGGGCCCCGGCGACACGACCCCGTGGGGCGAGCCGGTCATCGTGCCGGGCTCGATGGGCGCCCCCAGCCACCTGCTGCGCGGCCTCGGCAACCCGCGCGCCCTGCAGAGCGCCTGCCACGGCGCCGGTCGCAGCGTCCCGCGCGGCTCCGCCTCCCGCGGCAGCGACGCCGAGCTCGACGCGTTCCTGGACGAGTTCCGCGTGGTGACCCCGCTGAACCACCGCGACCCGGCCCTCGCCGGCCGCCGCGACATCCTCGACGCCTGGCGCCGCGACCTCAAACAGGAGGCTCCCTGGGCGTACAAGGAGGTCGGCCCGGTCGTCCGCACCCTGGAGACCGCGGGCGTGGCCACCCCGGTCGCCGAGCTCCGCCCCCTCCTCACCGTCAAGGGCTGACCGGACCCTGCCGGCCGGTGGTCGGCGGAACTCAGGCCAGGGACTGCTCGACCCAGCGGCGCAGGACGGTGGCGTTGGCGGCGCCGGACTGGCGGGCGACGACCTTGCCGTCCTTGACGATCATCAGGGTGGGGACGGCGCGGACGTCGAAGCGGCGGGACAGGCCAGGGGCCTTGTCGATGTCGACCTTCACGAGCTTGACCGTGCCGGCGAGCTCGGTGGCGACCTGCTCCAGGGCGGGGCTCACCGCGCGGCACGGGCCGCACCAGGTCGCCCACAGGTCGACGAGGACGGGGGTCGACGAGCGCTCGGCGACCTCGGCGAACGTGTCGTCGCCCGCGTCGACGATCCACGGCAGCTTCGCGCCGCAGCTGCCGCAGGCGGGTCTGCCCGACGCCGCCGCCGGGACCCGGTTCCGTTTGCCGCACGCCGCGCATGCCACGATGCTGCCCGCCACTGGTCACTCCCGTTCGCTCAGGACCCATCAGGTGCAAGCGCCGCTCGTACCGGCGAAATTCCCGCGACGGCGAGGGCGTCAGGCCGCGCGGAGCTTGCGGACGGCGAGGGTCACCGCGCCGGCGGCGAGCAGGACGCCGACGGCGGTGCCGGCCGGGGCACTGAAGCGGTCGACCTGCTGCCAGCGCTCGGCGAGCATCCAGCCGGCCCCGATGAACAGCGCGTTCCACACGCCCGAGCCGGCGGTGGTCAGCAGCACGAACTTCGGCAGCCGCATCCGCTCGATCCCCGCCGGGATCGACACGAGGCTGCGCAGCACCGGCACGCACCGCGACAGGGCCACGAACCAGGAGCCGTGCCGCTGGAAGAGCCGCCGGCCGCGCTCCAGGTCGCGCTGCCCGGCGAGCAGGAACCAGCGGCGCCCCGCGAGCCGGTGCAGCCGCTCATACCCGAGGCGGGCGCCGAGCCAGTAGAGCAGCAGCGACCCGGCGACTGCCCCGGCGGTCGCGCACAGCCAGACGAGCACCGGGTGCATGGCGCCGGCCCGCGCCCGGAAGCCCGCGAGGGGCAGGATCAGCTCCGACGGGATCGGCGGGACGAGGGTCTCCAGGGCGATGAGCAGCCCGACCCCGACAGGCCCCAGCTGGTCGATGACGGCGAAGATCCAGTCTGTCATCGCAGTGAGCCTACCCGCGGACGGCCTCAGACGCGGGTCGCCATGGGGCCGCCGAGCCAGGCGACGGCGTCGGTGAGGGCGGCGACCGGATCGACGTCGGCGCCGCGGCTGTCCGCATACGCGCGGTGCAGGTTGGGCACGATCCGCTCCGCGTCGGCCCAGCCCGCGAACTCGCCGAGGTCACAGGCGCGGGCGGCCTCCAGCGGGGTCAGCCCGGCCCGCAGGCCCGCGTCGGCGGTGTCGAGGACGAGTCGCAGGTACCGGCGGATCCGGTCGAACACGGGGTCGATGTCGGCGGCGGTGAGCAGCGGCCCGTGGCCCGGGACGAGATGGTCGGGTCCGAACGCGGCGAGCCAGTCCAGGGCCGCGATCGCGCCGGTGACGGAGCCCATGAACACGAGCGGGGTGAGCCCGTTGAAGACGAGGTCGCCGGCGAAGAGGACCCGCTCCTCGGGCAGCCACGCGACGAGGTCGCCGGTCGTGTGCGCGGGCCCGCCGGGGTGCACGACGTCGACCCGACGCTGTCCGATGTGGACGGTGAGCCGGTCCTGCACGGTGATGTCGGGGAGCCGGCGGGTGACGGCGCCCCAGTCGGGGACGGGCTGCCACAGCGGCGGGCAGCCGTCGATGACCGGGTCGACGCGCAGCCCTTCGCGCATGTGCTCGTGGCCGACGATGACGGTGGCGGCGGGCAGGAGGCTGTTGCCATACGTGTGGTCGCCGTGCAGGTGCGTGTTGACGGCGAGGCGGATCGTGCCGCCGCCGGTCGCGTCGTGCACGGCGGCGAGGAAGCGCCTGGTGCGGGTCTCGGTCGCGCACGTGTCGACCAGCAGGACCTGGTCACCGCCGGCGACGACGCCCGCGTTGTTGAGCCACCACGTGCCGTCGGGCTGGACCCACGCGTGCACCCCGGGCACGACCTCGTGCAGCGTCATGCCCCGCAGCGTACCGCCACCGGAATGACACCGAAAAGTCCCGCAACGTCCCGGAAAGCCCAGAAGGGCCCGGAACGGGGGCTAGCGTCGCAGCGGGATCTGGCCGGGGGTGACGAGGCCGAGCCTGACCAGGTCGAAGTCCAGGTCGCGCTCCCACTCCACCCGCGGCGCCACGAGCGGGCTGCCGCTCTGCGCGAACGTCAGGTGCGCGGCCCCGCTCGCCGAGCCCAGGAACAGGCCCGGGCGGCGGCTGGCGCCGAACCCGCCGAGCGTCTCCAGGCGCCGCGGGCGCTGCCCGTCGACGACCGACCCCGCCCAGCGCCAGGGGGCCGCGTCGGCCATGAGGGCGGTCGCGTTGGTGGTCCACTTGTCGGTCCACTCCCGCAGCCGGAAGCTCTCCGGCAGCCCCCGCAGCACGCGCGCGGTGGCCCGGTCGGTGGTGACGCCGCACATGTCCAGGGCGTCCATGGCGTGCCCGGCCAGCAGCGCGTCGACGACCGCGCCGGCGTTGGGCGCATCGCCCCACAGCTCGTCGACGCCGGTGGCGGGGGACTGCCAGTATTGCGGCATCCGGTCCCAGCGGTGATGTGCCGCCGCGCCGGCCACCCGCGTGAGGCCCGCCCGCAGGCCACCGCCGGGGACGACGCCGACCGCGAGCCAGATGCCCTTGCCCGCCGGTTTCGCCGGCGGCACGATCTCCCGCAGCAGCACCTGGACGCGACCGGCGAGCCGGCCACCGGTCCGGTCGCGCGGGAACCACCACCGGATCCCGGGCAGGAACAGCCCCGCGACGGTCTCGTCGAGGTCCTCCAGCTGCCGCTCCGACAGCACCGACAGCAGCGCGGGGTCGAGCGCCACGTCGACGGGGACCCGGTCGCTGGTCAGCTTCGACGTCGCCAGCCGCTGCAGCCGGGCCCGGCGGCGGCCCTCGGGCTCGAGGGCGGGGACGACGGCCCAGGTCGCCTCCCACTGCGCCCACTCCTCGACGGCGGCGACGACGTCCTCGGGGAACACCGAGTGGAACTGGCCGGACGGCACCGCGAGCGGGTCGCCGTGCTCCAGCGGCTGCGCGTCGCTCTGGCGGCGCTCGTAGAACGCGGCGGTGAAGCCGAGCACGGCCGCCGGGTCCGGCAGGGCGTCCACCTGCTCCCAGTCGCCGACGCGCTCACCGGGCCGGATGTCGGCGACGGTCACGACCGCGTAGGCCTCCTCGCCCGGCATCCGCACCCAGGCGCCCGGCTCCACCGGACTCGCCGACCACTGGCGCGGCGCCTGGCGGACCACCGGCTCCAGGCCGGACCGGCGCAACGCGTCGACAGCTGCGGTCAGGGACGTCTCCACGGGGAACACCATAAGGTGAGGTCATGGACGAGCTGCACGGGAGCATGGCGGGACTGGTCGACCGTGGCGCGGTGCCCGGCCTGGTGGCCGCGGTCGCCGGCGCCGACGGGCCGGTCCGGGTCGAGGTGCTCGGCTCGACGTCGACCGGGCCCGACGCGGTGCCGATGCGCCGCGACACGCCGGTCCGGCTGACGTCGGTGACGAAGCCGATCGTCGCCGCGGCCGCGATGACGCTGGTCGAGGACGGTCTGCTCGCCCTCGACGAGCCCGTCGACCGGCTGCTGCCGGAGCTCGCCGGCCCGCGGGTGCTGCGCCGCCCCGACGGCGACGTCGACGACACGGTGCCGGCCCGGCGGGCGATCACCGTCGAGGACGTGCTCACCTACCGCATGGGGCACGGGCTGCTGCTCGACCCGGCCGCCGACCCGCCGATCAACCCGCCGGTGCCGGCCGTCCGGGCCGCCGACGCGCTGGACCTGGCGATCGTCCGGCCCGACCCGAGGACCCCGCTCGACGTCGACGAGTGGATGCGCCGGTTCGCCTCGCTGCCGCTGCTGTTCCAGCCGGGGGAGCGCTGGGCGTACAACTCCAGCGGCCACATCCTGGGAGTGCTGGTCGCGCGGGCGGCCGGGATGCCACTCGGCGACGCGCTGCGGGAGCGGCTGTTCGAACCGCTCGGCATGACCTCCACCGGCTTCTCGCTGCCGCCGGAGCGGGCCGCCGAGCTGCCGGCGGTGTACTTCCAGGGCGTCCGGCAGACGGACGTGGCGACCGCGGAGGCCTGGACCCGCGAGCCGGCGTTCCCCGACGGCGCCGCCGGGCTGGCATCCACTGTGGACGACGTGGTGGCGTTCGGCCGGCACCTGCTGCGCGGCGGCCCGGCGCTGCGGGCGATGACGGTGAACCGCCTGACGCCGGCCCAGATCGAGGGCGGCGGGATGCTGCTCGGCGGGCACGGCTGGGGCTTCGGCATGGCCGTCCACGCCGACGGCACGTACGGCTGGGACGGCGGCTACGGCACCTCGTGGAGCAACAGCCCGGCGACCGGCACCGTCCGGGTCCTGCTGACCCAGGTGTCCGACGTGCTCTTCGACGGCACCGTGCAGGAGTTCACCCGCCGCGCCGTGGTGTAGCTGGTGTAGCTCGTGTAGCTGGGGTGGCTCGTGCAGCTAGGGCAGCGAGACCCGTCGCGTGCGGCGGCGTGCCGTTGACCGGTGCCGGGTTCGACGGGCCGCGGGCCAGGCGCTTGCGGGCGCGGTTGCCGCACGGGTCGGCCGAGCACCAGCGGCGGGTGCCCGTGTGGGACGCGTCCAGGAACAGCGCCGCGCACGACGGGTCGGCGCACGCCCGCACCCGCGCGGCGGCGGGCGACGTGACCAGGTCCAGGGCGTCGCGGGCGACCAGGGCCAGGGTCGCGGTGACCGGGTCGGCGGCCTGCCAGCGCGGCGCGCCACCGGCGTCGAGAAACGGCACCGGCACCGACCGGGCCGCGGCGTCGTTGACCGCGTCGCGCACCTGCGCGGGCGCCCCGGACGCGCCGGCCACGACCAGCGCGTGGACGGCCTCGCGGAGGCGCCACGCGCCGGCGACGATCGCCGCGGGCACGCTGCTGCCGGCCGGCGGCGCGACCGGGCCGAACTGCCGGACCCACGCCGCGAGCGCCGGACCGTCGGGGAGGCCCTCGAACGGCGTGCCGCTGCCACGGTCGCGCAGCGTGTGGACGAAGTCCAGACACAGCCGTCCTGTGCCCTGGCGGAACGACATTGACGCAGCATATATGGGTAGAGTGCGGCCCGTGACGTACACATGGCGCGGCGCGTTCACCGACGCTGAGGTCGAGGCACTGCACGCGGAAGGTTTCGGGCATTCGCCGACCGGCAGCGCGTGGTGGGCCCGGGTCAACCGGCACAGCCTCGGCTGGGTCTGCGCCCGCGCCGAAGGCCGGCTGGTCGGGTTCGTCAACGTCGCCTGGGACGGCGCGTCCCACGCGTTCGTGCTCGACACCGTCGTCTCGTCCGCCGGCCGGCGTCGCGGCCTCGGCACGGGCCTCGTCGCCGCGGCCGTCGAGGGTGCGCGCGCCGGCGGCTGCGAGTGGCTCCACGTCGACTTCGAGGACCACCTGAGCGGCTTCTACCTGGAGTCGTGCGGCTTCACCCCGACCGGCGCCGGACTCATCAAACTCTGAACGGGGTTGCGGGCGCTGCCCGTGCACCTGCAGAATGGTCGACATGATCCGCACTCACCGGAAGGGCGCGTCCGCCCTCGCGCGTTGACCGCCACGGCGCGGCGTTCCGCCGCTGCCCCCACCCTCCGCCAGTCCGCCGCCCGTGAAACCCGGGTCCTCGAGCTGTGGCATCGCGCGGAGCCGATCCGCGACGAGTGGCTCGAAGCGGGCAGGTCCACCGGCCCGGCAGACCGGGCGACCACCGAACACCTCATCGCCGGCCTCTACCGCCGGCAGCACCGGCGCGTGCCGGTGTTCCGCTGGGTCGCCTCGCCACGGCAGGCGCTGCCCCTGCTCACCGGCCTGCCGACGCACGAGGTCCTGCAGTCCTGGGTCCGCGACCGGCGTCCACAAGGGACACCACCGGTGGCCGGCGACATCGCCGCCGGCCTGGCCCGCCTGCGCGGCGCGCTCGACGACGCCGTCGAGCACACCGACCTGCTCGCCGCCGCGGTGAAGAAGCCGTGGCCGGTCCTCCCGCCGCGACAGGCCCTGCAGGCCGGGGTCCCGCTGCTGGAGGTCCTGCAACGGTCGCTGCACGAGCCCCTCGCCGCCGGCCTCACCTGGCCGGTCCGGTCCGCCCTGAGTCCACACAGGACGGTGCCGGTCTGCTGGTACGGCCAGCAGGACGCGACCTGGATCGGCTTCTACGACACGATCCGCAAGCTGGGCCTCGCCAGGTTCCGCCCACACGACGACGCGCAGCTCGACGAGTGGGCCGCCCTGGCCCGCGCCGCCGGCTGGTGGTGGCCCGGCGACGACGTCTGCGTCCTCGTCGAGCGCCCGTCACAGGTGGCCCCACGCCGCGTCGGCTACCGCGACGGCACCACCATCACCTGGTGACGCCGCTCAGCCGAGGCTGAGCCCGTGCTCCTGCAGGGCCTCCTGCAGGAGCCGCAGGGCCTTCGGTCCGACGCCGTGCAACCCGGCCAGCCGCACACGGGGGACACCGGCCACGTCACGCAGCGACGTGTAGCCGGCGTCGTGCAGCGCCCGGGTTGCCGGCGCGCCGATCTTCGGCAGCGAGTCGAGGTCCGGTTTCGCGGTCATTCAGGGTCACTCTCCAGGGTCACCCAGGGTCATTCAGGGTCATTCAGGGAGCTCGACGCCCGACAGGGACGCGCAGGCGGCGAGGAGGGCGTCCTGGACGGAGCGGTCGTACGCGGCGGGGTTGGCCTTCAGGTCGGTGCGGCGCTTGAAGTAGCGGGCGGTGACCGTCGCCGCCGGGTCGTCGGAGGTCGCCAGCCAGACCTGGGTCTCGGCGCCCTCCGGCAGGCCGTCGGTGGCGCTGGGGCCGCCGAGCTTCGTGCGGATCCAGCCCGGGTCGACGGCGTTGCTGCGCACCCGCGGCCACAGCCGCGCGACGGCGAACGCGAGCGCCACGTCGTGCAGCTTCGAGTCGCTGTAGGCCTGCATGCCGTGCCAGGGTTTGCGCTCGTACTGCAGGTCGTCGAGGTCGGCGATCCCGACCGACTCCAGGCCCGAGGTGAGGTAGACCAGCCGCGTCGGTTTGGGCATGAGCGCGGTCAGCACGTACGGCGCGAGCACGTTCACCTGGAACGTCCGCTCCAGCCCGTCGCCGGTGGTGCGCCGCTCGTCCTGCCCGCCGATGCCCGCGTTGTGCACGACCACGTCGAACTGCCCGGCGTCCCGCCCGAGCGCCTTCGTCTCCGCCAGCGACGCGAGGTCCCCCACGACCACCGGCACACCCGGCAGCCCGGCCGCCGCGGCCCGCTCCGCGCTGCGCGCGTGCAGCACCACGTCATGCCCGAGCCGCAGCAGCTGCTCCGCGGTCTCCAGCCCGATCCCGTCCGTCGACCCTGTCACCAGTACCCGTGCCATACCAGGCATTCTAGGATCGGCCGGTGGCTGACTTCGTCCGGCGGTACTTCCGCGGACCTCACCTGGTGTGGGCGAAGGCGACCAGGCTCGTCGCCGACGACGACCGTGGCCTGCTGCTGTGGCTGCCCGAGGGCGCCGAGTTCGCATGCCGGGTCGACGCGGACGGACGGCCGCTGCGGGCCGCGCCGACCGTGGAGGCCTACGGCGCGGCGCCGCTCGCGACCCGGACGTGGCGCGGCTACGACGTCCTGTTGCTGCACCCGCCCGGCGCCGCGCACTCGGTGTGGTGGTTCTTCGCCGGCGGTGAGTTCGCCGGCTGGTACGTCAACCTGGAGTCCCCGGCGGTCCGCCGCGGCGGCGGGATCGACGTCGTCGACCACCACCTCGACATCGACGTCGCCCCGGACCGGCGCTGGCGGTGGAAGGACGAGGACGAGTTCACCGACTGCATCGGCCGGCCCGGCTTCTGGAGCGCCGAGCAGGCCGCGGCGATCCGCGCCGAGGGCGAGCGGGTCGCCGCGGCGGTCGAGGCGGGGCGCTTTCCGTTCGACGGCACCTGGTGTGACTTCACCCCGGGTAGCTGGCCGCTGCCGAAGCTACCCGCGGAAGGTGCGGCGTAGGTCGGCAGGTTCATGGCGCTTCCAGCGCGATGATGCGGGCGAGGGCGGGCTGGGTGAGCTGCTCCGTCGCCGTCAGCGCGGTCAGCCGCATCGGCCCGCGCCGCGACAGTGCGCTGAACCTGAGCCGCTGCGCCACCGGCGGCCGGATGAAAAGGCTGTTGAAGTGCTCGATGAGCGCCTTCATCATGCGCGGTGTGGATGCACACACACTCACGGGCCAGCTCCGCCGCGGCCGTGGCCTCGGCCTGCGCCGCGCGCTGTCCGACGGTGGCGCGGAGGCGGTCGAGGCGGTCTACGGGTGCTGTGTCGACGACCCGCGCGATGACCGTTCGACCGAGGAGCGCAGCTGGTACCTGCTGCGCCTGGCCCGCGCGCTGCGGCTGGACAGCGCCCCGATCGCCGCGCACCTCCTGGCGCCGGTCGCGGAGACCGACGAAGACGATTGCCGCATCGGGCTGGCCGCCGACGTCCTGGCCGGCCTCGCCCGCGACGGCGACCCCCGCGCGCTGCAGGCGCTTCGTGCGTATGTCGTCGAGGGCCGGTACTGGTCGAGGGCGCTCGACGCCATGTGGGAGGAGGGCGGCGACGCGATGTGCGAGGGTCTCGCGCCGGCCGTGCTCGCCCGCGCCGACGACGACGAGCTGCGGTTCCACGTCGAGATCGACGACGGGCCGTGGTCGGCGTGGGCCGCGGGCGAACCCCGGATCCGGGCACTGCTCGACGCCGAGAGTCCACGTTCGGGCGGCGGCGGCGCCTGGTGGCCACTGCGGGAACTGCCGGACGCGCGGCTGATGGCGCTGGTCGAGGCGGACGGCCCGGCCGCCCGCACGCAGGCGATGCGGGAGCTCGGCCGGCGCGGCGATCCTGTGCTGCTCGATCTGGCCGAGAACCCCGCGATGCGCAACGTGGCCGGCGGAGTGCCGGGGCTGTGGGCGGTGCTGGACCGGCTCGGTGCCGGGGCGCTCGACCGGGCGCGCGGCTGGGCGGCGAGCGACGATCCGGACCTCGCCGGGCAGGGCGTGAGGGTCCTCGCCGAGCACGGCACCGCGCAGGACGTCCCCGCGCTCCTCGCGGACCTGACCGCGATGGCCGAGCAGCGGGAGTGGTGCGGTGCCGAGACGCCCGCGCGCGGGCTCGGGCGGCTCGGGGCCGCGGAGGCCGTGCCGACGCTGCGGTTCCTGTGGGAGGAGACCACCCACTCGTACGCGCGCGGCGACTACCTGGCCGGGCTCCTCGGCGCCGCCGGCGCGGCGGAGTTCCTCGTCGAGGCCGCCGACGACTGCGAGGAGCGCGTCCGCGAGTACACCAGCGGAACAGCGCAGTCGTAGACGTAATGCCTATCGTGCCGGTAGGATTCGGCGGGATGGGTCGGTGGGGTGGTCGCGCAGGAAAGCTGGCGCCGGGGCTGCTGTTCGTGGCGGCGATGGTGGCGCTGTTCCAGCGGTGGGAGGTGGTGTTCTGGGTGTGTGCGGGAGCGACCGTGCTCAGCCAGTACACCACCATCCACCGGGACTGAGCCGGTCCGCTACGGCGCTGACGAACGGATGACCGGCGACGCGACCACGTCACCCTGGGACGGTGCGACGCGGTCGCCGGAGGGCGCGCCGGGGCTCGGCGAAAGCGAGTGCGAAAGCGATCGCGCAGGCGACGGCGATGGCGACGACGACGGGGACGACGGGGACGACGGCGACGGCGGGTTGGACGAACCGGACGGCGATGGCGGCACCACGGTCGGGTGCTGCGGTGCTGGGCCGGTCGGCCGGAGCGTGATGACCGCGACGGCCACCAGCAACAGCGTCGCGGCGGCCCAGGCGGCTCGTCGCAGGAGCATGGGCGCCGGGCTGCGCGACGGAAGCGCGGTCGGGGGGAGCGCCGGTCGCAGGCGGTCCGGGGTGACCCGGGTTGCCTGGGCGGCGAGTGCGGAGCGCAGGCGCTGTTCGAGGTCGGCGTTCATCGTCGGGCCTCCGACAGGGCGTCGCGCAGGATCGTCAAGGCACGGTTGGCGGTCGACTTCACGGTGCCGCGGGACACGTGCAGGGCCTCGGCGATCTCCCGCTCGGACAGCTCCGACCAGTACCGCAGGACCACCACCTGGCGCTGCCGGACGGTCAGTCGGGCCAGGGCCGCGAGCAGCTCCTGGTCCTCCCCCGGCAGCAGGGCCTCGTCCTCGGCGGCCGGCGCGGGTGACGCCGGCGGTGGCACGTAGGCGCGGGCGCTGCGGCGCCGGCGCAGGACCGACCGTGACGCGTTCATCACGCCCGCGGTGAGGTACGCGTGCGGGTCGGCGATCGCGCGCAGGTCCGCCCCGTGCCGCTGGTACAGCGCGGCGAACACGTCCTGGACGACGTCCTCGGCGGTGGGCAGGTCGTCGACCATGAGGACGGCCAGCCGCACCAGGCTGAGCCGCCGCGCGTGGTACAGCTCGTTGATCGCCGGCGGGCCCTCCCGGGGCGGGGTGCCCCGGGAGGTGGCCGCGCCGGACAGCACCGAGCGCAGCACGCGCAGCAGCGGCCAGGGCAGGCGGAACGTCAGCGTCATGGTGCTCGCAGGTCAGGGGACGGGCACGCGACGATACCGCGGAGGCGGGCCGGGGTCACCGGAGCGGCACCGGCGACGGCACGACCGACGACGACCGCGGCACGGGCGACGGCACGGGTGACGGCAGGGCCGGTGACGGCACGACCGACGATGACCGCGGCACCGGCGACGGCAGGGCCGAAGCCGACGCCGGCGACGGCACGACCGACGGCACCGGCAGGGCCGGCGACGGCACGACCGACGGCGCCACCGACGGCTCCACCGACGACGGCACCGGCGACGGCACCACGGCCGGTGGCGGCGGGGCGTCGTCGGCGAACGCGACGGCGGACACGGCGCCGATCGTGGCGACGGCGGCCGCGCACACGACGTAAACAGCGGAACGGACCTTCAGGGGCATCGCGGCACTCCAGTGGACGAGGTACAGCTTTCGCAGCGATAGACGCACGACGCCACTGGAGGTTGGCTCCGCAATGGTGACCTGGATCACACCTAGGACCAGCTGGTCGCCGACCAGTCGTCGCTGGACCAGGTGCGGCCCGACCAGGTGCCCGCGGACCAGGTGCGGCCCGACCACGTGCGGCCGGTCCACGCGGGATCGGTCCACGTCGCGCCGGTCGCCCACGGGGTCACGGCCCAGGTCGCCGGGGCCCACGTCTTCGACGCCCACGACGTGCCGGTCCAGCCGTCACCGGCGATCTTGAAGCCCATCCACGTGCCGCCGGACCAGGAGGACTGGGTGGCGGCCTTCGCGGCCCACTGCGGTGCGGCCAGGGCGCCCCAGACGGAGCGTTCGCCGGACAGCGGGGTGTTGTCGAGGACGACGTGGCTGGTGCCGCGGGACAGCTCGAACGTGCCGTTGCCGCTGGACGTGTTCCACGTCGGCTTCGCGACGGCGGTGCCGGTGCGGGCGAGCGCGCCGTTGACGTTGAGCTCCAGCAGGCCCATGGTGCCGGCCTTGCCGGTCGGCAGGAAGGTGCCGCCCTTGATCAGCCACTCCTTCACCTGGTCGGGGGTGGCGGACGGCTTGTACTGCAGCACGAGGGCCGCCGCCGCGGAGACGACCGCGGTCGCCTGCGAGGTGCCGCTGCCCTTGAACAGGGTGGTGCCGACGCGCGCGGACGGGTAGGTGTTGTCGATGTTGGAGCCGGGGTCGCGCAGCGACGCGATCGAGGTGCCCGGCGCCAGCAGGTCGACCTGGTTGCCGCCGGTGGACAGGTTCGTGAACGTGGCGAGCGTGTCGTCCTTGGTCGCGTCGGTACCGTTCGTCGTGGTCGCCCCGACGGCGAGGACCCACTCGTCCATGGCGGGGTTGGTGAGCTTGGTGGTGCCGTTGCCGTTGTTGCCGGCGGCGGCGACGACCACGATGCCCGCCTGCCACGCCTTCTCCACCGCGAACTGCAGCGGGTCGGTCCAGTTCGGCGGGTTGCCGCCGGAGCCGTAGGACAGGTTGATGACGCGGATCGGGTTGGCGGGGTCGTCGTTGCGGTGCTTCACGACCCAGTCGACGGCGGCGATCATCTGGGTCACGTCGACCGCGCCCCGGGCCGTGCCGATCTTGATCGAGGTGAGCTTCGCCTGCGGCGCGAGGCCCTTCGTCCCCGACGCGGTGTCGTCGCCGACGATGATGCCGGCCATGTGGGTGCCGTGCCCGTAGGTGTCGAGGTAGCGCAGGTTCGCCGCCTGCGACTCGAACGACAGGTCGGGGCCGTTGACGACCTGCGCCGCCGGCAGGCCCGGCACGGGCGCGACGCCGGTGTCGATGAGCGCGACGCCGACGCCCTTGCCGGTCAGCGCCGCGGCCGCGCCGGTGTCGGCGCCGATGATGGTGCGCACCTGGGCGAGGGTGGTCGCCGGGGAGCTGGTGTCGGCCGTCGAGGCCCAGGAGCTGGACCAGCCCCCGGTCGCGGCGGCCGGCGTCGCGGCGGCGCCGGCCGTCAACGCGACCGGCAGGGCCAGCGCGCCGGCCGTCAGGGCCAGCATGGTTCGTCTGCGAGTCACCAAGGTGCGCGCTCCAATCGCTTCGGCGGTCGCGTCCACGATCACCGCCCCGGAGTGGTCCTGTCACCGGCGGGAGTCGCGTTCCGCCCGCTCACCCGACACGGTCTGACCGACCCGCGTCCGACCGGCGGGTCGTGTTCGCGGGAAACCCTCAAGTCGTCCGCCGGGCCGCCGAAGCGCTACCGTCCTGCGGGTGGACGAGGTTGTTGCCCTGGCGAGTGAGCTGATCCGGTTCGACACCACCAACACCGGGTCGCCGGACGGCACCGGCGGTGAGCGGCTCGCCGCCGAGTACGTGGCGGAGCGGCTCGAGGACGTGGGCTACGAGACGACGTACGTCGAGTCGGGCGCGCCGGGCCGCGGCAACGTCTTCGCCCGCCTGCCCGGCAGCGACCCGTCCCGCGGCGCGCTCATGGTGCACAGCCACCTCGACGTCGTGCCGGCGGACGCCTCCGAGTGGTCGGTGCACCCGTTCTCCGGCGAGGTGTCCGGCGGGTACGTGTGGGGCCGCGGCGCCGTCGACATGAAGCACCTGGCGGCGATGAGCCTCGCCGTGGCCCGCCGGTTCCGCCGCGACGGGGTGGTCCCGCCGCGGGACATCGTCTTCGCGTACCTCGCCGACGAGGAGGCCGGCGGGGTGCACGGCGCCGGTTGGCTCGTCACCCACCGCCCCGACCTGTTCGACGGGGTGACGGAGGCGGTCAGCGAGGTCGGCGGCTTCTCCCTCACCGTGGCCGACGGGGTCCGTGCGTACCTCGTCGAAACCGCGGAGAAGGGCGTCGGCTGGCTCAGGCTGTCCACCCGCGGCACCCCCGGGCACGGCTCGCTGCTGCACACCGACAACGCGGTCTCCCGGCTCGCCGCCGCGGTCGCCCGGCTCGACGCGCACGAGTTCCCGCTGGTGCTGACCCCGCCGGTGCGCGACTTCCTCGCCGGGGTGAGCGAGCTGACCGGCGTCCCCTTCTCCGAGGATGACCCGGCGGCCGTGCTCGGCCGGCTCGGGTCCGTCGCCCGCATGATCGGCGCGTCACTGCGGGACACCGCGAACGTCACCATGTTCACCGCCGGTTACAAGGACAACGTGGTCCCGTCGACCGCGTCCGCCATCTTCGACTGCCGGATGCTGCCGGGCCGCGAGGAGGCGTTCCTGAGCGAGGTCGACGCCGTCGTCGGGCCCGGTGTCAGCCGCGAGTGGAAGAGCATGCCGCCCGTGCAGACCACGTTCGACGGCACGCTGGTCGACGCGATGACCGCCGCGCTGGTCGCCGAGGACCCTGACGCGCGCCTGCTGCCGTACATGCTGTCGGCCGGCACCGACGCGAAGTCCTTCCAGCGCCTCGGCATCCGCAACCTCGGCTTCGCCCCGCTCCGCCTGCCGCCGGACCTCGACTTCACCGCGCTCTTCCACGGCATCGACGAGCGTGTCCCGGTCGACGGCCTCCTCTTCGGCACCCGCGTCCTGGACCGCTTCCTGCGAATGTGTTGACCGGGGCTGGGTAGGGTGGCCGCATGTCGGTGCTCGTCGCGTTCAGTGTCACCCCGCTCGGCTCGGGTGAGGAGGTCGGTGCCCTCGTCGCGGAGGCCGTCCGGGTCGTGCGGGCATCGGGCCTGCCCAACCGGACCGACGCCATGTTCACCGCCGTCGAGGGCGAGACCTGGGACGAGGTGATGGCCGTCGTCAAGGCCGCGGTCGAGGCGGTCCACGCCAAGTCCCCCCGCACCTCCACCGTCATCAAGGTCGACTGGCGCGAGGGCGTGACCGGCGCCCTCGACAAGAAGGTCGCCAGCGTCGAGCACCACCTCGCCGGCCTCGAGTAGGGCGCCCGGCCCCGCTACACGGGGCAGTCCGCGAGGTCGCGGAGGGTCCTGATGACCGGGCCGGGCCAGGTGGGGTCGGTGTCCTTGTGCTCGACGGTGCGCACCACGCGCATGCCGACCGCGGCGGCGCCGGCCAGCTCACCGTCCGCGCCGTCGCCGACGTACACGCAGTCGGCCGGATCGGCGCCGAGCGCGGCGGCGGCGGCCAGGTAGATGCGCGGGTCGGGCTTGCCGACGCCGAGGACGCTGGAGAAGACGGCGACGTCGAAGCGGGGCGCGAGCACGCACGCCGGCCAGGCCTCGGCGGCCTCCGAGGTGGCGTTGCTCACCAGCGCCAGGCGCGCTCCTCCGGCCCGCAGCGCGTCCAGGGCCTCGAGGGTCGCCGGGCCGGCGGCGTCCAGGACCCGCCGCGCGAGGGCCCGGCGGTGCGCGGCGGCACGGGCGACGGCGTCCTCGGCGGGGGTGACGCCGAGCCGGCCCGCCAGGATGTGGATCGTCTCCTCGACGCTCCAGCGGGTGAGCCGCTCGTCCCAGGTGTCGCGGTACGCCTGCCGCAGCGCCGACGGGTCGACCCCCACCATCTCGGCCATCTCGCCGACGACCCGGTCGCGCTCGCCGTCGGCGCCGTCGACCAGCGTGTGGAAGAGGTCGAACACCAGGAACCGGGGCAGCATGCCAGGCACGCTAACAGCAACCGCGGCATCGCCGCAGTGCTGTGAATCGATGCACGTTCCCTTGAATCCCGGGCCGGTGGGCGGTTGGCTCGGCGGATGGGGCGGATCGCGTACGACGACAGGGAAGCGGCGGCGTTCGAGGCGAACCGGCACCTGAGCGAGGCGAGCCTGGACGCGTGGCGGGAGGCGGTCGGGCGGCACGTCTCGCCACGGCCGGGGCAGCGGCTGCTGGACCTCGGATCCGGCACGGGCAGCTGGGCGCGGGCGTTCACGCAGTGGTTCCCCGGCGTCGAGGTCCTGGCGGTGGACCCGTCGGCGGCGATGCGGGCCCGGTCGCTGCACCGGCCGGTGGTCGAAGGGCACGCCGCCCAGCTGCCGGTCGGGGACAGGACCGTCGACGCGGTCTGGGTGTCGACGGTGATCCATCACGTGCCCGACCTGGCGGCCGCGGCGCGGGAGCTGCGGCGGGTCCTGCGCCCGGGCGCGCCGCTGCTGATCCGGTCCGTCTTCGCCGGCCGGCACGACGGGCTCGCGCTGGTGCGGTGCTTCCCGGAGGCCGCCGAGGTGCTGGACACGTACCCGAGCGTGGCGGACGTCGAGGCGGCGTTCCGGGACGGCTTCCGCACCGTCGCCCTCGAACGGGTCCCGCAGACCACGGCGCCGTCGTGGCGGGAGGCGGCACAGGCCCTGCGCCGCGACGCGCACACCCCGCTGAAGCTGATCAGCGACGAGGCCTACGCGGCGGGCCTGGCCCGCCTGCGGCGGTTCGCGGAGACCGAGCCCGGCCCGGTCGTCGACGCGCTCGACCTGCTCGTGCTGGCCTAGTCCCGGAGGTCCAGCAGCCGCGCCACCGCACGCGCCGCGCGGGCCGGGGCGGACGGGTCGCGGCGCAGGCGGTGCGCGGCGTGCAGCGCCAGCATGATGCCGGTCAGCTCGAAGACCACCTGCTCGGGATCCCGAGCCACCTCGCCGTCCGCCTGGCGCGCCTGGTGCAGCAGCTCGCGGTGCCAGCGGTCGGCGGCGCCGGCGATCGCGTCGCGGACCGGGCCCGGCCGGTCGTCGAACTCCGGGCCGGCCGCCATGAAGAAGCAGCCGCCCGGCGGCCGGTCGCCGGTCAGGTAGCGCAGCCAGGACCCCGCGACGGCGCGCAGCCGTGGCAGCCCGGCCGGGGTCGCGGCCACGGGCTCCCACACGTCGCGCCAGAACTCGTCGGCGGCCAGCTCGACGACGGCGAGCTGCAGGGACTCCTTGTCGCCGAAGTGGCCGAGGACGCCGGACTTGCTCATGCCGAGGTCGGTGGCGAGCCGGCCGATCGTGAGCCCTTCGAGGCCCTCGACGGAGGCGACGTCGACGCCGTGCCGGATGATGCCGGCCCGCGTCAGGCGGGCCTCGGCGAGAGTTCGACGGGGACTCATCACACCACTATAGCGTCCGACCGTTCGGACGCTATTCTCTGCCGATGCGACTCCTCCGGCTGCTGTTCTCGCTCATGTACCGCCCACGCGTCGAAGGGCTCCACCTCGTGCCGGAGCGCGGCGCGGTCATCGTCGCGGCCAACCACCTGTCGTTCTACGACAGCGTCGTCATCCCGCTGGTCGTCCCGCGCCGCGTCGTGTTCCTCGCGAAGGCCGAGTACTTCGAGCGCGGCCGGCTGCGCCGCTGGTGGTTCCGCGCCACCGGGGCGGTCCCGGTCCGCCGTGGCGACGGCCGGGCCGCGCAGGGCGCGCTCGACGCGGCCGTGGAGGTCCTCGCGGGCGGCGGCGCCTTCGGCATCTACCCGGAGGGCAGCAGGTCGCGGGACGGCCGCCTGTACCGTGGCCGCACCGGCGTCGCGTGGCTGGCCCTCACCTCGGGTGCGCCCGTCGTCCCGGTCGCGCTGGCGGGCACCGGTGCGCTGCCCCGCCGGACGCGGATCACCGTGCGCTTCGGCGAGCCGCTGCACTGCACCGGGCTGCCCGGCGACCCCCGGGCCCGCCGCGCCGTCACCGACGAGATCATGGCCGCGATCGGTGCCCTGTCCGGTCAGGACCGCGCCGACCGGTACAACACCCACCCCGGCGGCACCGGAACGCCCTCGGCAGCGAAGGGGAGCGTCAGCAGCCCTTGAGGATCAGGCGGAGCGAGCGGCGCGCGTGCACGAACCACACCGCGACCAGCTCCCGCGCCACCTCGGCCCGGGACTGCGGGGGGTCCTGCACGCTCCAGCTGCTGATGACCACCATGCGTCCGAGTGTGGGCGGCGCGGATTGCCGGACGGTAGCCACCGCGAACGCCGGCGGGTGCATCCGGCGACGGACAATGGGGACATGGCACGCTTCAGCGTCACCCTCGACGTCGCCGCGCCCGCCGGGCGGGTGTGGGCGGCGCTCGTCGACTGGCCCAGGCACGGCGACTGGGCGCCGCTGACGTCGGTGCGGGTCGTGACGCCGCGCCCCGACGGGATCGGCGCCACGTTCGTCGCGCGCTCCGGCATCGGCCGGGTCGGGTTCGACGACCCGATGACCGTGGCCGTGTGGCGCCCGCCGGCCGGTGACGAGCCCGGCGACGAGCCCGGCCGGTGCGACGTCGACAAGTCCGGCCGGGTGATCCACGGCACGGCGGCCTTCGACGTGATCCCGCTGCCCGGCGGCCGCAGCCTGGTCGTCTGGCACGAGGACGTGACGGTGATGCCGCACGCGCTCACCAGGCGGTTCCCGTTCATCGTGACGGCGGCCGGCAGGGTCGGGTTCCGCCGGGCGCTGCGCGCCATGGCCCGGGAGGTCGAGCGCGCGCCAGTCCCGGGCCGGTGACCGGCGTCAATAGCGGAACGTGTGGACCAGGTCCGTCAGCTCGCCGGACATGCGGGCCAGGTCGACGGTCGCCTGCTCCGACTCGGTCACGCCGGTGCTGGTCAGCCGGGCCGCCTCGGCGACACCCGTGATGTTCTGGGCGATCTCGCCGGTGCCGGCGGCCGCCTCCGTCACGCTGCGGCTCATTTCCGACGTGGTCGCGGTCTGCTCCTCCACGGCCGACGCGATCGTGGTCTGGAAGTCGCTGATCCGCGCGATGACCGCCGACACCTGCTCGATCGCGGCGACCGCCCCGCTGGTGTCGTCCTGGATCGCCTGCACGCGCCGGGAGATGTCCTCCGTGGCCCGGGCCGTCTCCTGCGCCAGGTCCTTGACCTCCGAGGCGACGACCGCGAAGCCCTTGCCGGCCTCGCCCGCGCGGGCCGCCTCGATCGTCGCGTTCAGGGCCAGGAGGTTCGTCTGCTCGGCGATCGACGTGATGACCTTGATGACGTTGCCGATCTCCGCGGACGAGTCGCCGAGCCGGCTCATCGTCGCGGACGTCTGCTCGGTGATCTGCACGGCCTCGTTGGCGACGCGGGCGGCCTCGCTGGCGTTCTGCGCGATCTCGCGGATCGACGCGCCCATCTCCTCGCTGCCCGCCGACACGGTGTCGACGCTGCGCGACACCTCCTCCGCGGCCGCGGCGACCGTCTGCGCCTGCGCCGAGGTCTGCGCCGCCGACGAGGCGATCCTCGTCGCCACGCCCGACATCCGCTCCGACGCCCCGGCGAGCCGGCCCGCGGACCCGTCGATCGTCGACACCGTCTGCCGTAGCCGCGCCGTCGCCGTGTCCAGCGCCCGGCCCATCTGCCCCGGCTCGTCCCGCGACGTCAGCCCCGTCGTGCGGGTCAGGTCCCCTTCGGCGAGCCCCTCACAGACCGCCTTCACCCGCTGCAGCGACCGTACGATGCCGCGCGCCACGAACAACCCGAGCGCGAGCGCGCCGACCATCCCGATGCTGAGCAGCACGATCGCCATCGTCCGGTTCGACTCGTAGGAGTCGCGGGCCGCCTTCGCGGAGGCCGCCGCCGCGCCCGCCTCCGCGCTCTCCAGCGTGTCCAGGTCCTTGTTGATGATCGCGAACACCGGCGCCACCTGGGTGTTCCGCACGTCCAGCCACGCCGCCATGTCGCCCTTCACGCCGTTCGGCAGCTGGACCGTCTGGCCGATCTGGACGAACTTGTCCCAGCTCGTCTTCAGCTCGTCGATGGTCGCCGTGTCGCCCGCCGGCCCGCTGGCCCGGTACGCCGTCAGCGCCGCGGCGAACTTGTCGACGTCGTTGGTGAAGTCCTGCTCGTACTGTTTCTGGTTGGTCGGGTCCCCGTGCGAGATCGCATGGTTGGCCAGGTCGACCCGGGTCTGCGCCGCCGCCAGCCGGATCATGCCGACCGCGCTCGTACGCGCCACGTTCTCCCGGTAGATCTGCTGCGCGGCGTCGCTCGCGCCGCCGAGGGCCGACACCGCCAGCACCCCGTTGACCAGAGCCACCAGCACCGCGACCAGTACAGCCGCGACAATCCTGACGTTCACACTCAGATTACGCAGAGCCACGCTTCCACGTTAGGACGAGACACCCGCCGCGAATGAGACTTCCTCAGATTCGCGCGTACTGCCCTGCGTGCGGCGTGACCAGGTTCCCTGGCGGGTGCGGTCGGACCCGGGCCCGTGGGTCCTGGCTGACCGGACCCGCGCTCAGGCGCCCGGCACGCCGTTGACCAGGAGCACCACGCCCTCGGTGGCGGCGACCCGGTCCTTGGAGATCTCCTGGTACTCCGGCGAGCCCGCCCACCGCTCGAACGCGGCCCGGTCCTCGAACGCCATCAGGATCAGCTTGTCGTGCGGCCACGCGCCCTCGACGACGGTCGCCCGCTCGTCGGCGGCGAGGAGCCGGCCGCCGTACTGCTTGAGGACGGGCATGAACCGGGCGACGTACCGCTCGTACCGCGGCCGGTCGTGGACGGAGATCTGGGCGATGGCGAAGACTGTCACGTGATCATCTCACCGGCCCGGGTCCGCGTCCGCGCTCACTCTGTCGGCAACGTGACCGCCAGCAGCGCCCCGCCGTCGGGGGTCAGCGCGTAGTCGAGCCGCTCGACGCACTCGTCGTACACCGCCAGTCCCACGGCCCTTTCGTGGGGGATGTCGGGGGCCTCGCCGCCGAGCCGGTGCCATCGCAGCGCCGGGTCCTCCGCCGGTACCGCGTGGGCCGGGCCGACCGCGCACAGCGCCGCCAGCAGGACGATCGGCGACAGGTCGGCGACCGCCAGGGTCGCGTCGTCGTCCATGGCGGCGGCCACCTCGGCCGGGTCGGGCAGCAGCAGGTCCAGGTCGACGACCGGGCGCCAGCCTTCCGCGGCGACCTCCAGCGCGAACGCGCGCGCCGCCGCGACGACCCGTTCGGGCGCTCCGAGCTCCTCGAACGCCTCGACCCGTGCCACCGCCCGCGCGAGCGTCGCGGGCCCGACGGTCCGCCGCTCCAGCAGCGCGTCGAGGAGGCCCGGCAGCCGCTCGCGGACGTACCGCTCGAGCATCCCGGTCCGGGACGGGCCCGGCTCGACCGACCCGCCGGTGACGACCCACCGCTGCGCCAGCGCCTCCCGCACGGCGGCGTCGAGCGCCACGACCTCGGCCGCGCCGACGGGGAACACGTGCGCGCCCGGCGGGAACACCCCGTGCACCTGGCCCGACGCGTCGACGCAGAAGGTATCGCCGCTCCCTGTCACGCGTACGGCTCCCGCGCCGCGACGTCCCGCAGCCATGCGGGCCGGTGCCCCTTGATCCGGTCCTTGACGCCCCAGTCGCACGTCGGCCCGGTCCGCGCGTCGATGTCGAGGGTCGTCGGCTCGCCCGCGGCGTCGCGCTCCAGCTCGGCGGCGTAGTCGAGCAGCAGCTGCCGCCACGACGGGGCGAGGACGTCCCACATGGCGCACTCGACGTCGACCCGCACCACCTGCCCGACCGTGCCCCCGGGCGCGGGGTCCAGGTCGAGGTACCACAGCACGTCCCCGTTCAGGTCGCCGATGAGGACGGTGCGCTCCCCGCCGACGACCGGCCGCACCGCCCCGCGCAGGTGCAGCGAGCCCTCGTCGATGTGGTGCGCCCAGGCGCCGGGCTCGTCGAGCTCCGGGTCGGGATCCGCGCAGTCCCACCACTCGCGGGTCCGCCCGACGAGGTCGTCCGTGCCGTACAGCTGGTACAGCGGCATCGGGCTGGGCATCCCCCAGGTCGTTCCATTGTGGACGAGCAGGCTCGCCTTGAAGTCCTCCGGCAGCGCTTTCTGTAACGCCGCCTCGACGGCCTCGACCGCGGCGCCGTCCGCCGGTCCGGGCAGCAGCTCCAGCGCCGCCGGCAACACCCGCCCCAGCGCCGCCTCGATCCGCCCCCAGGCCGCCACGATCTCGTCGTCCACCATCGCCCCCGATCCGCGGCCGTCGCGCGACCGGGCGAATCTTACTCAGCAACCGGCCCGCAACGCCGATGTATCGGGTGGATCGGGTGGTGCGCCCGTGGCGTCGGTGTGATGGGGGACCAGATGGGCATGTTCGCCGACCTCGGCATCGTGCAGAAGATCGGGGTGCTGTGCGCCGCCGGCGTCGTCATCTCGGCGACCACCGGCGGCGTCGGGATCGTCGCGCAGGTGACGCTCGCCGAGCAGGCCGAGATCGTCCGGGACCTGCAGGAGGCCAGCGGGCTCATGCACCACCTGGACACGCGCGAGGCGGAGCTCAAGGTCGACGCGTACCGGGCGCTCGCGGAGAAGGACGTCGCACCGATCATCGAGGACCTGCCCGGCGACCAGGCCTCGGTCACCGACACCCTCGCCGAGCTGGACGCGTTGTCGTTGCCGGCCGATGTACGGGCGGCCGTCGAGGACATCAAGGCCGACGCCATCAAGTTCAACGACTTCATCGGCACGTTCGTCCGGGACGCCCAGAAGGACCAGGCCTCGGTGCAGGCGCGGGAACCGGAGATCGCCGAGCGCAACCACGCGGTCGACGACAAGCTCGGCGCGCTGCAGGACAGCATCGACGCGCACGTGAAGGAGGAACGCGCCACGATGGTCGCGGCGCAGACCACGGCCCGGTGGGCGACGGTCGGCGTGATCCTGATCGGGGTGGTGTTCCTGCTGCTGCTGTCGGTGCCGGTCATCCGGGCCATCGGCGGGCCGGTCCGCCGGGTCAGGGCGGTGCTCGAGGCGCTCGCCAAGGGCGACCTCACCCACCGGGCCCAGATCAAGGGCCGGGACGAGATCGGGCAGATGGCCGCGCACCTGGACGCCGCGCTGGACAGCATCAGCCGGTCGATCCGGGAGGTCAGCACCAGCTCCGACACGCTCGCCGCGGCGTCGCAGAGCCTGTCGCAGGTCAGCGACGGCATCTCGGGCGCGGCCGAGACGTCCAGCCGGGAGATGCACGGCGCGTCGGACGCCTCGGGCGAGGTGTCGCGGCACGTCAACGCGATCGCCGCCGGCGCGGAGGAGATGGGCGCCTCGATCCAGGAGATCGCCCGCAACGCCGCGAACGCCGCCGGGGTCGCCAGCGGCGCGGTCCGCGAGGCCGCCGCCGCGAACGACAAGGTCGACCAGCTCGCCGCCTCGTCCGACGAGATCGGCTCGGTGCTGAAGCTGATCACGTCGATCGCCGAGCAGACGAACCTGCTCGCGCTCAACGCGACCATCGAGGCCGCCCGGGCCGGCGAGTCGGGCAAGGGCTTCGCCGTCGTCGCCAACGAGGTCAAGGAGCTCGCGCAGGAGACCGCGAAGGCGACCGGGGACATCCACCAGCGCGTCACCGCGATCCAGGCCGACACCGCCGCCGCGGCCGACGCGATCCGCAGGATGGGCGACGTCGTCGAGGAGATCAACCAGTACCAGGCGACGATCGCCTCCGCCGTCGAGGAGCAGTCGGCGACGACCGCGGAGATGAGCCGCTCGGTCGCGGAGGCGGCCACCGGCGCGGACAGGATCGCCGGCAGCATCTCCGGCGTCGCCACCGCCGCGGCCACCACCACCCGCGGTGTCGCCGAGGCGCAGAGCGCCGCCGCCGGCCTGGCCCAGATGTCCCAGGACCTGCGCCAGCTGGTCGGCCAGTTCCGGCTGTAGCCCGGATGAGGGTCGCATGTATCTGAGCGGCCCCCCGCGGTCTCTTGTCGTCGGAAGGACGAGTCACGGAGGTCGCGATGCCGTTCAACCTTGAAGGCGCCGGGCACTGGTACCGGCTGGCGGGGCTGCCCGAGCCGCACCACAGCGACCCGCCGCTGCTCGTCGCGTCCGGCGCGGACGTCGCCGAGACGGTCGCCTGGTGCAACGCGCGCCTCGCCGACCTCGGCTCCGGGTGGCGGGTGGAGCCGGAGGACGGACCGGCCACGCGCCCCGTCGTGACGGCGCTGGTGGTCCGGCGGCCCGAGCTGTCGCTGCCGGACGAGCCCGTGCTGTCCGTCAGTGACGTACTGGCGCTGCTGAAGCTCCGGACCGGGCCATCGCCGTGGCCCGGTCCGGTCCTGGCCGTGGGGTCGTTCGGGTTCGACAACCCGGGGCCGAAGCCCGGCGCGGTCCGGCAGACGGGGCCGCTGCCCGAGCTGGCCGCGCTCGTCGGCGGGCCGCTGGGCCGGATCCCGGTCACCGCGTCCCTGCCGCCGCCGGCCCGCCGCCCGCTGTCGGCGCTGCCGGGCGGCCGGCGGCCCGTGGTCGCGCTGCTGGACACCGCGGTGGACCCGCACGCGCCCGGCCGGCCCGCACCGTGGCTCGGCGACCCGGACCCGGGCCCGGACGGTGTCTGGGCCGACGCCGGCCAGTACGGATGGCAGCGCGGCCCGGCCCGGCTCCGGCCGCCGGAGACCGCGTCCTTCCGCAGCATGCCGAAGTGCTTCGGGCACGGCACGTTCTCCGCCGGGCTGATCCGCCAGGTCGCCCCGGACGCGCGGATCCTGTCCGTCCCCGTGGTCGACGACGACGGCACGACCCACATCGACCAGCTCATCAACGCGTTCGGCTGGCTGCACGAGCAGCGGACCGCCGACCCCACGTTCGTCGACGTGGTGTGCTGCCCCATCACCGTCACCGCCAACCTGCCCGACGACGCCCTCGTGCTCGGCTGGCTGCGGGCGGTGCTCGGCGCGCTCGGCGGGGCGGGCGTGCCGGTCGTGGTGCCCGCGGGCAACGACGGCTCACCGGTGCCGACCTTCCCGGGCGCGTTCACGGCGCTCTCGGTCGCCGGCACGCCGGACGTCCCGGTGGTCACGGTCGGCGCGCTGAACCCGGACGGCAGCGACGCCTACTACAGCAACCACGGCGACTGGGTGCAGGTCCGCCGGCCGGGATCGGCGCTGATCAGCCTGATGCCGGTGTGGGACGGCGACGAGCAGCCGCCGGTCCGCGGCTCGGCGGGCGTCGGCGTCGACCCGGATGCCTTCCGCGGCTGGGCCCGGTGGAGCGGCACGTCCTTCGCCTGCGCGCTGCACGCCGGCGAGCTGGCCGCCTTATGAACACCCACGTGGAGGAGGCGCAGGCCGACCGGTACACGCGACTCGCCGGCTGCCTGGAGCGCGCCCGCGGCGGCGACCGGGAGGCCCTCAGGGAGGTCGTCGTCGAGCTGAACCCGACGCTGTGGCACGTGGCGAGGGCCGCCGGCCTGCCGCCCGACGAGGCCGAGGACGTGGTGCAGGCGACGTGGCTGGCGTTGCTGCGCCATCTGGACGGCATCCGCTCACCGCAGTCGCTGACCGGCTGGCTCGTGTCGACGACCCGGCACGGCGCGTGGCGGGCCCGCCAGCGCCTGCACGGCAGGCCCGCCGGCGACCCCGACGCGCTCGTCGAGCTGGAGGACCCGGCACCCGGGCCGGTCGACCAGGTTCTCACGGACCAGCGGGACCGGGTCCTGCTGCGGCACTTCGCGGAGCTGCCGGAGCGCTGCCGGCGGCTGCTGCGCATCGTCGCCACCGTCCACCGCCCCGACTACACCGAGGTCGGCGAGGCGCTGCTGATGCCGCGCGGCTCGATCGGCCCGACCCGCGGCCGCTGCCTGAACAAGCTGCGCGACCTCCTCCTCGCCGACGCCGCCTGGGACCCGACATGGACGAACTGACCCTCCTGCGCCTGCTCGCCGGCGCCCTCGACCGCACCGACCCGCCACCGGCCGGGCTCGACGACCGTGTCATGTTCGCCCTCGAGGTCGACGCCGTCGACACGGAGATGGCCTGGCTGGAGCGCGAGGTCCTGACCGGCTCCGGCGCCCGGGCCAGCGAGCACAGCCGCACCATCACGTTCGACTCCGCCAGCCTCACCGTGATGATCTCGGTCGTCGAGCGGGCCGACGGCCGGGTCCGCCTCGACGGCTGGCTGGCCCCGCCCGGCCCGCTGCGGGTCGAGCTGCGGGTCGCCGCCCACCCCGACAGCGCCGTCCACGCGGGGGCCGACGGCCGGTTCGTCTTCGACAACGTCCCGCGCGGCCTGGCGCAACTGGTCGTCCAACCGCCGTCCGGCCCGACCGTCGTGACCCCCGCGCTCGCCCTGTGAGCACGGCAGACGCGCCGCGGCCCGCCGCTGCTTCGCTGGCTGCTGTTCCGCCTGTTGTGCCGGCTGTTGTGCCGGCTGTTGTGCCGGCTGCTGTGCCGGCCGTGCGTCCGGCTGCTTTGCCGGCGGCGCGTGGCCGTGGGGGGCCGGCCGTCGTCGTGGAGCGGGCCGCGGCGCTGCACGACCGGGGGCAGCGGGTTACCGCCGACATGCGTCCCGTCCAGGGTTCCAAGCTGCTCCGGGAGGGCCTGCGCCTGCTCGACCGGCTCCCCGCGGCTGACCAGGCCGGCGCCGCGACCGTCCGGGCGCGGCTGCTCGCGACGCTCGGCTACGCGGAGGTCGACCAGGGTCGCGTCGACGCCGGCCTGCGCCTGCTCGACGAGGCGGAGGCGCTGCTGCCACCGGACGGCCGCGGCGCCGTGTACGGCCAGCGCGGCGTCGTCCTCAGCCGCCTCGGCCGCGACGAGGAGGCGCTGCGGCAGTTCGACGCGGCCGTCGCCGCCCTGCGGTCCGGCGGCGAACCGGAGGCGCTCGCCCGCGCCCTGTACAACCGCGGCAACGTCCACATGGGACTGGCCCGGATGCGGGCGGCCCGCAACGACTTCCAGCGCGCCGTCCGAGTCGCCGAGCGGGCCGGCTTCGACCGCATCATCCCGATGGCCAGGCACAGCCTCGGCTACCTCGACCACCTCAACGGCAACATCCCCGCCGCGCTCGCCGTCTACCGGGAGGTGGCTCCGCGGTACCAGCTGAGCAAACCCGGCATGCTGCCGATCCTCGCACTGGACAGGGCGCGGGCGCTCACGGCCGCCGGGCTCTTCCGCGACGCCGAGCAGGAGCTGGTCTGGGCCGTCGCGCAGTTCCGGCGGCGGCGGACCGGCCAGGACTACGCGGAGGCGCAGCTCGCCCGCGCCGAGGCCGCCCTCCTGCGCGGCGACCCGGCCGCCGCCCGCGACCTGGCGACCGTTGCGAGGGCCGCGTTTCTGCGTCGCGACAACCACCGCTGGGCCGCGCTGTCGCTGCTGCTGGTCCTGCGCGCCGAGCAGGCCGCGGGCCGCCCCGCCCTCACCGACCGCGCGACGGCCCTCGCGTCCACATTGGACGACCTGGGCCTGCGGGAGGACGCGACCGTCGCCCGCCTCGTCGCGGCCAGGTCATCAGGGACCCTCCCACCGCGGCCGCCACGATCCAGCCGCCTCGACACGCGGCTGCTGTGGCACCTCACCCGCAGCGAACTGCTCGACGCGACCGCCGCCGCCCGGCACCGGGAAGCCGGACTCCGGGAGCTGCAGCGGCACCGCGCCCGGTTCGGCTGCCTCGACCTGCAGACGGGCGCCTCCGCACACGGCCGCGACCTGGCCGCCGCGGGTCTGGCGGCGGCGGTCCGCGACGGCACGCCACGCGACATCTACCGCTGGTCCGAGCTCGCCCGCGCCCAGGCGATGCTCCTGCCGCCGGTCCGCCCGCCCACCGACCCGGCCGCGGCCGCCGCCCTGGAGGAGCTGCGCCAGGTCCGCGCCGTCCTCCGCCAGGCGGAGCTGGACGGCAGCGTCCGCCCCGCCACCCGGGACCGTCCCGGCCGCACACTGTCCGACCTGCGGCACCGGGAGACGGCCCTGCTGCGCACGATCCGCGAGCAGTCCTGGACCGTCTCCGGCCCCGGCACGGCGACCCGGCCCGCGTCGTTCACCGCCGTCCGTGCCGCCCTGGGCACCACCGCGATGGTCACGTACCTCCGCGACGGCCCGCGCCTGCTAGCACTGACCATTGTGGACGGCCACGCGACCGTCGTCCCGCTCGGCTCCTACGCCGCGGCCGCTGAATCACTGCTGCGCCTGCGCGCCGATCTCGACGCCGCCGCGGGCCGGTCCCTGCCCCCGAGGATGGCCGCCGCCCTGGCGACCGCCACCGCCGGCGACGCCGCCACCCTGGCCGGCATCCTGCTCACCCCCGTCCTCGACCGCATCGCCGACCGCGCCCTCGTGGTCGTGCCGACCGGCGCCCTGGTGACCGTCCCGTGGGGGATGCTGCCCGGCTGCACCGGCCGTCCCGTCACCGTCACTCTGTCCGCGACGACGTGGCTCGCCGCCCGCTCCCGCCTGCCCCTCCCGGCTACTTCGGGCCTTGGCACCGACCGCGCCGCAGCAGCGCGTCATGCGATCGCCGCTCTGCACCACGCCGCGACGATGCCGGCCGGCTCGCCGACTCCCCATGCCACTGCGGCGCTGTCCGACTCGTCCGCTGCCCATGTGGCGGCGGCGCTGTCCGACTCGTCCGCTGCCCACGCGGTGGGGGTGCCGACCGACTCGGCCGCTGCATCTGCCGCGGCGGTGCTGGCTGTCTCGGCCGTCACCTCGGCCGCGATGCCTGGCAACGACCGCATCTCGGCGGAGAGCCATGCGATCGCCGCTCTGGACCGGACCGCGACGGCGCTGACCGGCTCGGCGCTGTCTGCGGGGCCTGGCAACGACCCCGCTTCGGGAGCGCCGCATGCGACCGCCGCCCTGGACCCGGCCGCGGCGGTGCTGACCGGTTCGGCTGCTGCCTCACCCGCGGCGGTGCTGACCGGCTCCGCTGCTGCCTCACCCGCGGCGGTGCTGACCGGCTCGGCTGCTGCCTCACCCGCGGCGGCGCTGACCGGCTCCGCCGCTGCTTCAGCCGCGGCGGCAGCGACCGGTTCGGCCGCTGCCCATGCCACGGCGGCGCTGATCGGCGTGGCCGTCACCTCCGCCACGGTGCTGCTCGCGGGGCCCGGGAACGACCGCGCCGAGGCTGAGATCCACGCGATCGCCGCCCTGGACCGCGCCGCGACCGTCCTCACCGGCGCGGCCGCCACCCCCGCCGCCGCACTGTCCGCCATGGACGGCGCCGGCATCGCCCACATCGCCGCGCACGGCCACCACGAGCCCGACAACCCGCTCTTCTCCGCCCTCGACCTGGCCGGCGGCCCGCTCATGGGTTACGACCTCCAACGTCTGACCAAACCCCCGACGATGGTCGTCCTGTCCGCCTGCGACCTCGGCCAGTCCGAGGTCCGCCCAGGCGACGAGACCCTCGGCATGGCCGCCGCCCTCCTCGCCACCGGCACCGCCACGGTCATCGCCAGCACCAGCCGCGTCGGCGACGACACCGCCATGGCCACGATGACGGCGTTCCACCGCCACATCCACGCCGGCGCCGACGCCGCGACCGCCCTCGCCGCCGCCACCAGGGACCACCCCGGCCCGTTCGTCTGCCTCGGCGCCGCCTGACCCGCACCCCGACCCACCGTTCCCCCCAGCACCGGCGGATCGGATCCCCGCCGCGGGCGACCGGTCGGCGCATCAGGTCCGGCACCTCGGCGGCGGGGTCGCATCATGTGCCGAACGGCATAATCTCGGCATCATGAACGAGCAGCGCCACCTGCACGCGGTTGTTCAGCTCCAGCTTCGACAGCAGCCGCGACACGTGCCCCTTCGCGGTCGGCACGCTCATACCGAGCTCGGCGCCGATCTCCGCGTTGGTCAGCCCCCGCCCGAGCGCGGCCGCGACCTCCCGCTCCCGCTCGGTCAGCCCCGCGAGCCGCGCCCGTGCCCTGTCCCGCCGCGGCCCGGCATGCGGGTCCGCGACATGGTCGATGAGCCGCCGGATGACCGTGGGGGAGAGGATCGCGCCGCCGCCGGCAACGGTCCGCACCGCCTCGATGATCTCCCTCGGCGGCGTGTCCTTCAGCAGAAACCCACTCGCCCCGCCCCGCAGCGCCTCGAGCACATATTCATCCGCGTCGAACGTCGTCAACACCACCACCTGCGGCGCCCCCACCCGCCCCCGAATCCGCTGCGTCGCAACCAGCCCGTCAACGCGCGGCATGCGGATGTCCATGAGCATCACTTCAGGCCAGTGCGCCCCGGCAACGTTGACGGCCTCCGCCCCATCTCCCGCCTCCGCCACCACCTCGATGTCGGGCGACCCACCCATCAGGATGCGCAACCCCGCCCGCACAAGCGGATCATCATCCACGATCGCCAGCCGAATCGGCCGCTCGACCCGCCCCACCCCGTCCGGCTGCCCACCCCTCGGCTGCTCGGTCCCGCTTGGTTGCTCGCTCCCGCTTGGTTGCTCGCTCCCGCTTGGTTGCTCGCTCCCGCTTGGTTGCTCGCTCCCGCTTGGTTGCTCGCTCCCGCTTGGTTGCTCGCTCCCGCGT
>NZ_JBEXUD010000016.1:0-72480 GCF_040614215.1 Dactylosporangium sp. NPDC006015 | reverse complement strand
ACTCGGCTGCTCGGTCCCGCTCGGCTGCTCGGCCCTGCCTGGTTGCTCGGGCACGCTTGGCTGCCCGGGTCCGTCTGGCTGTCCGGTGCCGCTCGGCCGGCCGACCCCGATTGGCTGCCCGGCTCCGCTCGGCCGAGGTGGGCTTACGGCGGCCATGGGAGCCAGGCCTGGAGGCGGAACGTGTCGCGGTCGGTGCCGTGCTCGACCCGGCCGCCCGCGAGAGCGACGCGCTCGCGCAGGCCGACGAGGCCCAGGCCCGAGCCCGGAATCGGCGAACGGTGCGCCTGGGCCAGGTCGTTGGTGACCGTGACCCGCAGCTCCGCGCCGGCGGTGCCGTCGAGGCGCACCTGGACGTCGCTGCCGGGGGCGTGCTTGCGGGCATTCGTCAGGCCCTCCTGCACGAACCGGTACACGGTCCGCCCGAGCATCACGGCCGGGCCGTCTGCCGGTACCGTCGAGATGAAGCCGACCGTCATGCCCGAGGCGCGGGCCGTGTCGACGAGGTCGGGCAGGTCGCCGAGGCCGGGCTGCGGCGGCTCGGGCCGGTCCCGCAGGATCCCGAACACCGTGCGCAGCTCCTGCAGCGCCTCGTGCGCGCTGCCCCGGATCGCGCCGGCGGCGAGCGCCGTCTCCTCCGGCCGCGCGTCGGTGCGCACCTCGAGCGCCCCCGCGTGCAGGCTGATCAGCGACAGCCGGTGGGCGAGGACGTCGTGCATCTCCCGGGCGATCCGCGTGCGCTCGGTCAGCCGTGCCTGCTCGACCCGCAGGTGCTGCTCGGCCTCGAGACGCGCCGCATGGTCCCGCAGTGACTGGGTCAGCCGCCGGTACGCCCGCACGAACAGTCCCCACCCGACGGCCGCGGCCGTGACCACGGACCGCATCAGCAGGTCGACCCACAGGGGGAACGGCGGGTCGTGCTGCAGCAGGAAGTACACGGCGGCGGTGGCCACGTTGGCCGCGCCGAGCCACAGCACGACCGCCGCCCGATGCCGGACCGCGACCGTGAACAGGGCCACGGTGATCGCCCCGGTCGCCATGACCGACACCGCCCCGAAGGGCAGCAGCGCCAGCGCCACCGCGCGCGGATGTCGCCGCCGCACGACCAGCGTGAGGACGCACAGCACGCCGATGCCCACGTCCACCTGCCAGGGGATGGCCGCGCCGGGCTTCGTCGCGTCGCCGAGCGGCACCATCAGCGCCCCATACACCGTGGCCAGCCCGATCGCGATCGCGTCGGCCAGCCGATCACGCCGGCGCGTCGACATGTCGTCCCCGGGGCCGGGGACGAGCAGTGCGAACAGCAGCGCCGACATGCACGCAGCCTACGAGCGACACCGCCGCGGCGGCACCTACCAAAGTTGGGTATCGGTCCCCATAATCTGGCCGATGCGCCGCCGAGCTGCCCGCGTCAGAGTTGGCCTCAGATCGAAACGGAGGCGACCCGATGTGGCAGCACACACTCACCGCGATCCGGCGATGCATAGGAACAAGGCGCCGACGCTGGCTGGTCGCGGCCACCCTGCTGGTGGGCGCGGCGGTGGCGCTCGGTGCGCCCGACCGCACCCTCGCCGGGCTCAGCGACCCGGCGCAGAGTCTGATGTCGGTCACCGTGCCGCTGCTCGGCATCCTGCTCGTCCATGACCTGCACCGCTCGGACATCCGCGCCCGCCTGACTCCGACGCTGCTGGCCGCAGTCCTGGTGGCGGCCGGCGTCGGCGCGCTCGGCATGCTGTTCTGCGCGACGGGCCTGGCGTTCAAGGCGTCGGCAGGCGCATGGGACCACGCGGCGACCATCGCGGCCGGCGGCGTGCTGGTGCAGGTGCTCGCCCAGCTGGTCGGCACCGGCATGGGGCTGCTGCTGCGCTCGCCCTGGGCCGCGTTCCCCGCCACGTTCCTGCCGTTCGCGGTGTGGCTCGCGCTGGCTCCCGTCGCCGAGTGGCGTTGGCTCACACCGTACGAGACGGCGCGGCACCTCTTATCTGGCCAGATGAGCACGCGGGCCTGGCTGCAGTGGCTGACCGTCCTGCTGATCTGGGGTGTGGCGCTCAACGCCTTCGGCGCGGTGAGGCATGCCGGTCGCCGCCGCCCAGGAGGAGCCAGCGACGGTTTGAGCGCGCCCGGCGCGGCCTGAGAGTCGTGAAGTCGCGACCTGGCGGCCCGCCGAGCGACGGTTAGCGCCTGTACCAGAAGCGGGGGCGAGGCGAGATCCAAGGGCCGTTTGGGGTGCACCCTGGGTTGTCCGGGAGAAGGGGTTGCATCCGAGTGACCGCGGCGTGCGGCCCGCGCCTGGTCCGGTGCGGTGCGCGGGGTCGGCCTTGGCGAGGCGTCTGGGTCCGCCGCAGCCCGGCATGGGTGGGCGGGTCCGGTGCGGTGCGCGTTGGGTCGGCGTAGGTGGGGTGTTTGGGTTCTGGTCGGGCGAGGGGTGGTTCACGCTGTTGCGGTCTGGAGTGGGTCGGTCGGGTCCGTGCAGGGAGTGTGCTGGGTCGGGGTGGGCGGGGGTGGTTGGGTTCTGGTCGGGTGAGGGGTGGTTCAGGCTGCCGCGGTCTGGAGTGGCTGGGCCGGGGTCGGGGCGGGGTGTGCTGGGGCGGTGTGGGACGGGGTGTTTGGGCTCCGGTCGGGCGTGAGGTAGTTCGGCTTTTGCGGTCGAGTGTCGTGGGCTGGTCTGGTGTGGGGCGTGCCGGGTGGTGGGGGTGGTTGGGCTCTGGTTGGGGTGGTTCAGGCTGTCGCGGTTCTGGTGTGGGTGGGGTCGGGTTCGGTGCGGGGTGTACTGGGTTGACCACGGTGGTGAGTGCGGGCCGGTCGCCGGTGCGGGTGAGGTGTGGGGCTTCGGTTGGGCGCGAGTAGTCGATGCCGGCGCGGCGCGGTGTGGAGCAGGGGTTAGGGGGTCACGTTCAGGAAGCGATGGGCCAGGCGGGTGCAGGCGGCGCGGAGTTCCGGGGGGTCGATGACCTGGAGGTCGGCGTCGAATCTGGCGATGGAGGCGGCGAGGGACATCCATGACCATGACTCGAGGGTCAGGCGGCACTGGTTGGGGGCGAGTTCTTCGACGATGCCGTCGCGGGTGTACTGGGCGACCGTGGCGGCCGGGAGGTCCAGGATCACCACGCCGCGGCAGGTGTTGCGGTGGAAGGTGCCGGTGACGTATGCGGCGACGTCGCCGCCGGGGAGGGGGCGGGGCGTGAACCGGGGGCCGTTCGGGGTGCGCAGGGTGATCCGGTCGGCGCGGAAGATGCGCCAGTCTTTCCTGTCGAGGTCCCAGCCGACCAGGTACCAGCGTCCGGCCCAGGTCACGACGTGGTGGGGCTCGACCCGGCGCGTGCCGCGGTCGGTGTAGTCGAAGCGCAGGACCTCCCGGGCGTGTGCGGCGGTGCTGAGTGCCATGAGTACATCGCCGCCGACCGTTGCCTCGACAGCAGCCGGCACGGGAGCAGCGGCGGTGACGTGCAGGGTGTCGATCCGGTGGCGTAGTCGGGCGGGCATGACCTGCCTGACGGTGTGCAGCGCCCGCGCGGCGGCCTCGGCGGTGCCGTTGCCGGGGGTGGTCGCGGCCACCTGCAGCGCGATGCTCAGCGCGACGGCCTGCTCGTCGTCGAACAGCAGCGGCGGCAGCTCGGTGCCGGCGCCGAGCCGGTAGCCGCCGTCGGGGCCCTTGAGCGCCACGATCGGGTAGCCGAGCTCCCGCAGGCGGTCCACGTCCCGGCGTACCGTCCGCAGGCTGACCTCGAGCCGCTCGGCGAGCAGCAGCCCCGGCCAGTCCCGCCGCGTCTGCAGCAGCGACAGCAGGGCGAGCAGGCGCGCGGAGGTCTTCGGCATGAGATCCATCTTGCCTGCCATAGGTGCCACAACCTGGCACCTACCGCTGGCAGCCTCGGGTCGCACAGCCAGACAAACACGAGGAGATACGATGAGCATCACCACGACCACGCACCTGAACTTCCGCGGCGACGCCCGTCAGGCGCTGGAGTTCTACCAGTCCGCCTTCGGCGGGGAGATCGTCCTCGTCCCCCACGCCGACGACGTGGAGCACGTCATGTGGGGTCAGGTCCGGGCGGACAACGGCTTCCACGTCATGGCCTACGACGTGCCCGCCGCGCTGTCGTACGACGCCGGCGACAAGCCCGTCTTCGTCTCGGTCCGCGGCAGCGATGCCGGCGAGATCACCGCCTACTGGAAGGCGCTGTCCAGCGGCGCGACGATCGTCCAGGACCTCGCGCCGTCCGGTTGGTCGCCGCTGTACGGCATGCTCAAGGACCGCTTCGGCGTCACCTGGGTCCTCGACGTCGCCTGACCCACATCCACGCTGTCCGCCGGCACGGCCTACCCGTGCCGGCGGGCCACAGAGCAAACGGAGCCGCATGCGCCCGAACCTGTTCACCGTCGACCTGCCGGGGCCTGGCCGGGTCAGTACCATGGCGAAACTGCGCGGTGGGGACTGGCTCGCGGACGAGATGGCCGCCCTGCGCGGGGCCGGCGTCGGTGTGCTGGTGTGCGCGCTGACCGCCGAGGAGCTGGTCGAGGTCGACCTCGCCGACGAGCCTCGGGCGGCCGGCGACGCGGGCCTGGAGTTCGTGGCGGTCCCGATCCCGGACCGCGGCGTGCCGGCGCCCGGAGCGGTCCTGCCCGAGCTGCGACGCCTCGCCGGCCTGGTCCGCGCCGGCGGGCACGTGGTGACGCACTGCCGGTTCGGGATCGGGCGCTCGGCCATGCTCGCGGTCGGCATCCTGGCCCTCAACGGCGTCCCGCCCGCGCTCGCCTGGCAGCGCCTCGAGGACGCGCGCGGCGTGCCCGTCCCCGACACCCCTGACCAGCGGACCTGGCCGGACGCGCTGCTGGCGGCGGACGGGACACGGTGACGGCCGGGTGCTGCACCGCACCGGCAAGTCGCTGGTGACCGCCGGCAGCTACCGGGGGTACCGGTTGTCGTGAAGACGATCACGACGGCGGCGGCGTGAGCTGGCCGCCTGCCGGTGGTTCGGGGAGCCGGAGGTGCTGTGGGCCGACGACCGGGTGATGGTGCTCAGGGCGCTGCCCGGCGCCCACCTGCACGAGGAGTGCCATCTCGACCGGGATCTCGATGCGGCGACGGTACGGGCGGCGCTCACGACCCTCCGGCGGGTGCAAGCGGGAGCCTGAGACGGTCGGCTGCAAGCGGGAGCCTGAGAGGGTCAGGTGCGGGCGCGGGCGCGTAGGTGGGACAGGATCTCGACGATGGCCGGCGGGACCCGGGGCTGGCGGCGGTGCAGGGCGGCCATGGTGACGACCGTGGTGTCGCCGCGCAGGGGCCTGGTGACGATGAGGCCGGCGCGTTCGAGCGGGTCGCCGTGCACGCTGTAGTCGGGCAGGACGGTGAGGCCGATGCCCTCGGCGACCATCATCTTGCCCATCTCCGCCCCGTCGGTGGAGTGCCAGCGGGCCGGCAGGTCGGCGCCGAAGAGGCGGTGGGCGAAGCGGTGCATGAGGTAGCCCGCGCGCATGGCGACGAAGCGCTCGGAGCGCAGGTCGTCGACGGTGACCTCGGCGCCCGCGGCGAGCGGGTGGCCGGCGGGCAGGACGGCGGCGGGGCGGCCGGTGAGCAGCGGTGTCGCCTCGAGGTCCGGTGGCACGTCGTCGCCGTCGAGGAGGTTGACGAGGCCCAGGTCGAGGGTGCCCTCGGCGAGTGACACGTGGATCTCGTCCTGCTGAAGGTTGCGGACCTCGACCACGGCGGCGCTGTCGGCGGCCTGGAAGGCGCGCACGGCGGGCAGGACGAGCGCGGCGGTGCCGGCGTTGACGGTGCCGATGCGCAGCAGCCGCCGGCTGGTCCGCTGGTTGCCGGCGGCGGCCTTGAGCCGGTCCACGGCCTCCAGGACGTCGACGATCGGCTGCAGCAGCTCCTGACCCGCGGCGCTGATCCGGGCGCCCGAGCGGCGCCGGTCCAGCAGTCGCACGCCCAGCTCCTGTTCGAGCTTGCGGATCGCCTCGCTCAGCGCGGGCTGCGACACGTGCAGCTCCTCGCCGGCACGGCGCAGGGAGCCGTGCCGGGTCACCGCGGCCAGGTATGTGAGCTGCTCGATCCGCATGCGCACTCCAAACGTGGATGGGGGGATCGGCAACGCCTTCCACCCGGGGTCTTGCGCGTCAATACCCTACTAAGTCTATAGTATTTACAGAGAAACAAGGAGAGACGCATGCGACCCCTGCACTTCGCCGCTTTCGTGATGAACACCACCGGCCACATCATTCAGGGCACCTGGCGCCGGCCGGGCGCCCGCCAGGCCGACTTCAACAGCCTCGACCTGTGGGTCGACCTCGCCAGGACCCTGGAGCGCGGCACGTTCGACGCGATCTTCTTCGCCGACGTGGTCGGGCTGTACGCGCCGTACCGTGGCGACGAACGCAAATACGTCGAGGCCGGCCTGCAGGTGCCGAGCAACGACCCTTCGGTGCTCGCGAGCGCCATCGCCTACGCGACGGAGCACCTCGGGATCGCCTTCACCGCGTCGATCCTGCAGGAGCACCCGTTCAACTTCGCCCGCCGCATCTCCACGCTCGACCATGCCAGCAAGGGCCGCATCGCCTGGAACATCGTCACGAACTACCTGCCCAACGCGTCGCGCAACTTCGGCCTGGAAGGGCTGACGAAGCACGACGAGCGCTACGCGTGGGCCGACGAGTACGTCGACGTCACGTACAAGCTGTGGGAAGGCTCGTGGGAGGACGACGCGCTCGTCCAGGACCGCGCGACCGGCATCCACGCCGACTACGACAAGATCCACCGGATCGACCACGAGGGCCCGCGGTACAAGGTGGAAGGCCCGCACCTGGTGAGCCCGTCGCCGCAGCGAACGCCGCTGCTCTTCCAGGCCGGCGCGTCGGAGGCGGGCCGCACGTTCGCCGCGAAGAACGCCGAGGCGGTGTTCATCGTCGCGCCGGGCGTCGAGGCCGCCGCCCGCGACACCGCCGACATCCGCGCCCGCGCCGTCCAGCTCGGCCGCTCGCCGCACGACCTGAAGTTCTTCCAGGGCCTGCACTTCGTCGTCGGCTCCACGGAGGAGGAGGCGAAGCGCCGCAGCGACGAGCTCGACCAGTGGATCGACTACGACGCCCAGCTGTCGCACATGTCGGGCGCGATCGGCATCGACCTCGGTCACGAGGCCCTCAGAGACCTCGACCGGCCCGTCGGCGAGCTGAAGACCGAGGGCGTCCAGTCGATCCTCGGCTGGATCAACGACCTGGTCACCGACCGCCCGCCGACGCTGCGCGACGTCGCGCACTACACCTCCCACAACGGCCGCGTCACCGGCACCCCGGAGCAGATCGCCGACCAGCTGGAGCGCTGGCGGGCCGCGGGCGTCGACGGCATCAACGTCGTCAACGCCGAGATCCCCGGCAGCTACGAGGAGTTCGTCGACCACGTCATCCCGGTGCTGCGCGACCGCGGTCTGGCCCGGCGCGAGTACCGCGAGGGCACGCTGCGCCAGAAGCTCTTCGGCCACGGCGACCGGCTGCCCGTGACGCACCCGGCGGCGCGGTACCGGCGGGCACGAGTGGGAGCAGCGTCGTGAAGCGCCTCATCCTCAACCTGTTCGAGATGAACTGCGTCAGCCACATCACCCACGGGCTGTGGCGGCTGCCGGACAACAACCGCGAGCGGTTCAACGACATCGAGTACTGGACCGAGCTCGCCGTGCTGCTCGAGGAGGGCGGCTTCGACGCGGTCTTCCTCGCCGACGTCGTCGGCACCTACGACACGTTCCGCGGCTCCGCGGCCACCGCCATCCGGCAGGGCCTGCAGATCCCCAACAACGACCCGGCGTCGGTGGTGCCGGCGATGGCGGCCGTCACGAAGCACCTCGGGTTCGGCATCACGTTCTCCACCACCTACGAGCCGCCGTTCGCGTGGGCGCGCCGGGCCAGCACCCTCGACCACCTCACCAAGGGCCGGGTCGGCTGGAACATCGTCACGTCCTACCTGCCCAACGCGGCCCGCAACTTCGGCCACGACGACGAGGTCGAGCACGACAACCGGTTCGAGCGGGCCGACGAGTACCTCGACGTGCTGTACAAGCTGTGGGAAGGCTCCTGGGACGACGACGCGATCGTCGCCGACCGGGACGGCAACGTGTTCGCCGACCCGGCGAAGATCCGCCCGATCCACCACGAGGGCGAGTACTTCAAGGTCGAGGGGCCGCACCTGCCGTCGCCGAGCCGGCAGCGCACCCCGGTGCTGTTCACGGCCACCGCCAGCGCGGCCGGCACCAGGTTCGCCGGCAAGCACGCCGAGGTCGTCTTCACCGGCGGCCCGTCCACCGAGGCCCTGCAGAAGACGATCGCGGGCATCCGCGAGGCGGCCGTCGCCGCCGGGCGGCGCGCCGGCGACGTCAAGTTCATCACCATCGCCGGCGTCGTCGTGGCGCCGACCGAGACCGAGGCGAAGGCGAAGTTCGCGCGGTACCAGGAGCTCGCCAACGCCGAGGGCTACCTCGCCCACGCGGGCCTGCCCTGGGACCCGACCGCCTTCCCGCCGGACGCGAAGGTCGGCGACGTCGCCAGCGGCGGCGAGGGCCGGGTCAGCCGGTTCCGCGTCATCGACCCCGAGCAGACCGTCGGCGAGCTCCTGCAGGGCTTCGGCGACCTGGGCCGGCAGCCGCTGCTGGCCGTCGGCGACCCGCAGCAGGTCGCCGACGAGATCGAGCGCTGGCTCGACGAGGTCGGCATCGACGGCATCAACCTGCTGCAGTACCACTCCCACGAGACCACCCGCGACTTCATCGAGCACGTCGTGCCCGTCCTTCGGCAGCGCGGCCGCCTGCGGAGCGAATACGACGAGCGCGAGTCCCTGCGCGATCGCATCTTCGGCGACGGCGACCGGCTACCCGGCCGGCACTTCGGCACGCGGTACCGCGGCGGCGCCCACCTCCCGGTCAGCGGCATCACCGATCCAGTGAAGGAAACCCCGTGAGAAGAACCCTTGTTGCCCTCATCCTGGCGACCGCGTCGCTGAGCGCATGCGGCGCCGCGGAGGCGACCGGCGACGGGACGCCGAAGACCGGCGGCACCATCGTGTACGGGCACGTCCAGGAGCCGCCATGCATCTTCGGCGGCTGGATCCAGCAGGCGTACATCTCCCGCCAGGTCCTCGACGGCCTCGTCACGCTCGCCGAGGACGGCAGCGTCCAGCCGTGGCTGGCGACGAAGTGGGCGGCGTCCGCGGACGGCCTCACGTACACCTTCACCCTCAAGGACGGCGTGAAGTTCACCGACGGCACGCCGGTCGACGCCGAGGCGGTCGCCTGGAACTTCGACCTGTGGGAGAACAAGGGCGGCAACAGCACCGCCAAGGTCTCCATCGACCCGTACTACAAGTCGGCGAAGGCCGTCGACGCCAGGACCGTCGAGATCTCGCTGAACTCGCCGTACCCGCCGTTCCTGAACCTCATCACGCAGGGCTACTTCGGCATCCAGTCGCCGACGGCGTACAAGAGCCGCACGGAGAAGGAGAACTGCGAGAAGCCGATCGGCTCCGGCGGCTTCACCGTCAAGGAGTGGAAGCACGGCGAGGAGGTCGTGCTCGCCAAGAACCCGGCCTACACGTCCTGGCCGGCCACCGCGAAGCACGAGGGCCCGGCGATCGTCGACGAGGTGCGCTGGAAGTTCATCGCCGACGGCGTCTCCCGCTACGCGTCGCTGAGCACCGGTGAGTCCCACGTGGTGTACGAGGTGCCGACGGTCAACTGGAAGGACGCGACCTCGCGGTACCAGACGATCCGCTACATCACGCCCGGCAAGCCCGTCTCGTTCTACATCAACACGAAGACCGGCCCGTTCACCGACGCCGCGGTGCGCAAGGCGTTCGCCTACGGCGCGGACCGGAAGGCCGCCGTCGAGGCCGGCTTCCACGGCGTCATCCCGTACGAGGGCAACCCCGCGGTCAGCCAGTCCACGCCCGGCTACAACGCCGAGGCGGCCAAGGCCTACGCCTACGACCCGGCCAAGGCCAACCAGCTGCTCGACGAGGCCGGCTGGACGGGCCGCAACGCCGACAAGGTCCGCACCAAGGACGGCCAGCCGCTCACCATCAAGCTCGTCTACGGCTCCGGGTTCATCTTCACCCAGGAGGGCGCGACCGTCCTGCAGGTGCTGCAGGAGCAGTGGAAGCAGGTCGGCTTCGACGTGAAGCTGATCCCCGCGACCCAGGCCGAGCTTTGGGGCGGCAAGTACTCCGACCCGAGCACGTTCGACGCCACCCCGTCCTACTGGACCAGCCCGAGCGCCGCGATCCTGTGGATCGTGTGGCGGCCCTCGACCGCGGAGAAGCCGAACGGCAGCAACCGGTCCTTCTACAACAACGAGACGCTGTCCACCACGATCCAGCAGGCCAACGCCGAGGCCGACGCCGCGAAGGCCAACGCCCTGTACGGCAAGGCACAGCAGATCATCCAGGACGACGCGGCCGGGATCGGCCTGTACACGCAGAACTCCACCTACGCCGTCGCCCAGAACCTGAAGAACGTGTGGCTCGAGAAGAGCCAGGGCGAGCCGGTCTTCTCCGACGCGTACTTCGTCGGATGAGCGCCGTCATCCGGGTGGTGTTCAAGACCGTGGCGTCCCTGGCGGTGATCGTGGCCGCCGCGTCCGTCACGTTCTTCGCCCAGCTGGCCGTCCCCGGCGACCGGGCCAACACGCTGATGAACCTGCAGACCGGGCAGGACAAGCGGTGGAGCGCCGCGGAGCTCGCGCCGCTCAACGAGCGGTTCGGGTTCGACGACCCGGTCGTCGTGCAGTACCTGGACTACCTGAACGGGCTGCTGCACGGTGACCTGGGCACGTCGTACACCCAGAAACGGCCGGTCCTGGAGATCATCGGCGGGCAGCTGCTGCCGAGCCTGACCCTGACCGGCGCGGCGCTGCTCGTCGCCTGGGCGCTCGCCCTCGGCATCACCCTGCTGACCGTGAAACGAGGCCGGTTCCTGACCGGCCTCGGCACCACCTGGGAGGCGCTGACGGCGAGCCTGCCGCACTACTGGGTCGGGGTCGTGCTCCTCGTCGTCTTCGCCGTCCAGCTGCGGGCGTTCCCGATCATCGGGGGCACCAGCGCCTGGGGGAGCGTCCTGCCGGTGCTCACGCTCGCGATCCCGCTCGCCGGCTTCCTCGGCCAGGTGACCCGCGACGAGTTCGAGCAGGTGCTGCGGCAGCCGTTCGTGACCACCGCCCGCACCCGCGGGATGTCGGACCTTGGCGTGCGGCTGCGGCACGTGCTGCGGCACGCGATCCTCCCGGCGGTCACCCTGTCCGGCTGGGCGCTCGGCGCGCTCGTCTCCGGCGCCGTCATCGCCGAGAACATCTTCGGCCGGCCCGGGCTCGGGCAGGTGCTCGTCACCGCGGTCAACACCCGCGACCTGCCGACGGTGTCCGGGATCGTGCTGGTCGTCGCCGCCATCTACGTCGTCGCCAACCTGCTGGTCGACCTCGCGTACGCGCTGATCGACCCGCGGCTGCGGACGGCGGGTGCCCGATGACCACGCTGTCCGTCTCAGCGCGGCGAACCGTGAGCCTGCCGCGGCCCGGCACGGTGTTCTCCCTGCTCGTCGTCGGGTTCGTGGTCGTCGCCGCGATCGCGCCGTGGCTGCTCACCGGCGACAGCCCGACCGCGATCGACCTGACCGCGACCCTGCGGGCGCCGTCGCTGCAACATCCGTTCGGCACCGACGACGCCGGCCGCGACCTGCTCACCCGCGTCATCTACGGGGCGCGCGAGTCGCTCGGCCTCGGCCTGGGCGCGACCGCGCTGGCGTTCGCCTTCGCGATCGGCCTGGGCTTCACGGCGGCGCTCGCCGGCGGGGTCGTCGACGCGGCCATCACCCGGGTCCTCGAGGTCGCGTTCGCGTTCCCGTCGCTGCTGCTGGCCCTGCTGGTCATCGCGGTCCGCGGCCCGTCGCTCGCCACGTCGATCGTCGCGGTCGGGATCGGCTCCGCGCCCGGGTACGCCCGGATGATCCGCGGACAGGTCCTCGCCGTGCGGCAGGCCGGGTTCATCGAGGCGGCCACCGCGCTCGGGCACGGCAGGCTCACCGTCATCCGGCGGCACCTGTTCCCCAACGCCATGCGGCCGCTCGTCGCGGTCGCGACCCTCGGCGTCGGCCAGTCGATCGTGTGGGCGTCGGCGCTGTCGTTCCTCGGCCTCGGCGTCGCCCCGCCCAGCTCCGAGTGGGGCGCGCTGCTGGACGCCGGCCGCCTGCACATCACCACCTCGTGGTGGCTGGAGATCCTGCCCGGCGTCGTGATCGTGCTGGTGGCGCTGTCCGTGACCTCGCTCGGCCGCACCCTGCAGCACCGACTCGGAGGAGCCGCCCGATGACCACAGTGGACGCACGACCGTTGGTGAAACAGGCGACGCTGCTGCGGGTCGAGAACCTGCGGGTGGCGTTCGGCGGCGACGAGGTCGTCAAGGGGATCTCGTTCACCGCACGGCCCGGGCAGTGCCTCGCGATCGTCGGCGAGTCAGGATCCGGCAAGAGCGTCACCGCCCGCACCCTCGTCGGGCTCACCGGCGCCAGCGCCCGCGTCACCGCGGACCGGATCGACCTGGCCGGCACCGACCTGCTGCACACCTCGGAGCGGGCGTGGCGGGCCGTCCGCGGCCGCCGGGTCGGCTTCGTGCTGCAGGACGCGCTCGTCTCCCTCGACCAGCTGCGCCGGGTCGGCGACGAGGTGTCCGAGCCGCTGCGGATCCACGGGTGGGGCGGCCGCGCCGAACGGGCCGACAAGGCCGTCGAGCTCCTCGGGTCCGTCGGGGTGCCGGAGCCGTCGGTGCGGGCGCGGCAACGGCCGTACGAGCTGTCCGGTGGCCTGCGGCAGCGGGCGCTGATCGCGTCGGCGATCGCCCTGGACCCGCCGCTGCTCATCGCCGACGAGCCGACGACCGCGCTCGACGTCACCGTCCAGGCTCAGGTGCTCGACCTGCTCGCCGCGTCGAAGGCCCGCGGGACGTCGATCATTCTGATCAGCCACGACCTGTCCGTCGTGGCGCGGCTCGCGGACGAGGTCGCCGTGATGCGCGACGGCGAGATCGTCGAGCACGGCCCGGCGGCGCAGGTGTTGTACGAGCCGCGGCACGACTACACGCGGATGCTGCTCGCCGCGATCCCGTCCGAGCACACCCGCGGCACCAGGCTGAGCGGCCCGTCCACAGTGGACCGCAAGCCGAGGACGATCGACCGCGGCCGGCCCGTGCTGGAGGCGCGGCACCTCACGAAGGTGTTCCGCGGACCCGACAAGGTGGACCGGACCGTCGTCGACGACGTGTCGTTCGAGCTGTTCGGCGGCGAGACCCTCGGCATCGTCGGCGAGTCCGGCTCCGGCAAGACCACCACCGCCCGGATCGCCCTCGCCCTCCTGGCGGCGACGTCGGGTGAGGTGCTGCTGCACGGCGAACCCTGGTCGGCGCTGACCAGCGAGCGCCGCCGGCCGCTGCGCAGACAGGTCGGCGTCGTCTACCAGGACCCGCACAGCTCCTTCGACCCGCGCTGGTCCGTCGGCCGCATCCTGACCGACGCGCTCGGCACCGGCGACCGGCCGCCCGGCTCGAAGGCCGAGGCCCGGGAGCGGGCCGTGCGGCTCCTCGAACAGGTCGGCCTCGGCGCCGCCCACCTCGACGCGGCGCCGCTGCGGCTGTCGGGCGGGCAGCGGCAGCGGGTCGCGATCGCCCGCGCGCTCGCGCCCGAGCCGAAGGTCGTCGTGTGCGACGAGCCGGTCTCCGCGCTCGACGTGTCGATCCAGGCGCAGGTGCTCGACCTGCTCACCGACCTGCAGCACGAGCTCGGGGTCAGCTACCTGTTCATCTCCCACGACCTCGGCGTCATCCACCACGTCAGCGACCGGATCCTGGTCATGAAGGACGGCCGGATCGTCGAGCACGGCACCGCCGCCGACGTCTTCGAGCGGCCGCGGCACCCGTACACGCGGCAACTGCTGACCGCGGTGCCCCGGCTGGGGGCGTCATGACGTTCACCGAGCGCTTCGCCCCCGTCTTCGCGCGCATCGCCGAGGGCACCGTCGAGCGGGAGGCCGACCGGCGGCTGCCGGCCGAGGAGGTCGAGTGGCTGCGGGAGGCCGGGTTCACGAAGCTGCGGATCCCCGTCGAGCACGGGGGGCTCGGCGCCACCCTGCCCGAGTTCACCGAGCAGCTCATCGAGCTCGGCCGGGCCGACTCGAACCTGCCGCAGCTGCTGCGCGGGCACATCGGCTTCGTTGAGAGCCGCCTCGCGCACGCTTCTTCGGAGGTCCGCGACCGATGGCTGCGGCGGATCGCGGCCGGCGTGATCGTCGGCAACGCGCAGAGCGAACGCGCCAGCACCTCCTGGTTCGCCCCCGAGAGCACGCTGCGCCCCGCCGGTGACGGCTACCGGCTCGACGGCCGGAAGTTCTACTCCACCGGCAGCCTCTTCGCCGACTGGATCCAGACCACCGCCGCCGGGAAGGACGGCACGGTGAACGTCCTCGTCCCCGCATCCGCGCCCGGCGTGACCCGAATCGACGACTGGGACGGCTTCGGGCAGCGGCTCACCGGCAGCGGCACCACGATCTTCGAGGACGTGCCGGTCGCCGCCGAGGACGTCGAGCCCTTCGAGGAGACCCGCTCCACCCTGATGGCGGTGTTTCAGCTGGTACACCTGGCGAGCCTGGCCGGCATCGCCAGGGCCGCGGTCGCCGACACGATCGCCTACGTGAACGGGCGCACCCGCAACCTGCACAACCCCGCGCACCCGTCGCCGGCCACCGACCCGCAGGTGCAGCAGGTCGTCGGCCGTCTCGCCGGCGCCTCGACCGTCGTGTCCGCCGCGGTCCTGTCGGTGGCCGGCGCCATCTCGGCCGCGCGGTCCGAGCCCGACTCCGACCGCTTTGCAGACCGCGCGGACGTCGCGGACGTCGCGGTCTTCGGGGCGCAGGGCGTGGTCGCGCGGCTCGTCCTCGACCTGACCACCGAGCTGTTCGAGGTCGGCGGCGCGTCCGCGGTCACCGAACGGTTCCGGCTCGACCGGCACTGGCGCAACGCCCGTACCCTCGCCTCCCACAACCCGGTGATCTACCGCGACCGGATCGTCGGGCAGTACCTCCTGGACGGGACCAGCCCCAGCGCGGCGTACGCGAAGCTGCGGGAGGGCGCATGACCCGGGCACTCACCACCGTCCCCGTGCTCACCGCCGGCGCGGCTGTCGAGGTCGCCGCCGGGCTCGCGCGCAGCTTCGCCAGTGATGCCGCCGACCGGGACGCGCGGCGGGTGCTGCCGGTCACGGAGCTCGACGAGCTCAGCGCGTCCGGGCTCCTCGCCATCACCGTGCCCGTACCGTACGGGGGCGCCGGCCTGCCCGTGGAGACCGTCGCCGAGGTCGTCCGGCTGCTGGCGACCGGCGACCCGAACATCGCGCAGATCCCGCACAGCCACTACGCGTACATCGGCCAGCTGCGCCGCAACGGCACCGACGCCCAGCGGCGGCAGCTCTTCGGGGAGGTGCTCGCGGGGCGCCGCTTCGGCAACGCCCAGTCCGAGGCCGGCACGAAGCACGTCCGGGACATCCGGACCACGCTGACCGCTCTTGGCGACGACCGCTGGCGCCTCGACGGCCGCAAGTTCTACGCCACCGGGGCGCTGCTCGCGCACCGCATCCCCGTGCTCGCCCACCTCGGGCCCGACGGGCCGCTGCACGTCGCGTGGGTCGACCGGCACGCGGACGGCGTGGAGGTCATCGACGACTGGGACGGCCTCGGCCAGCGCACCACCGCCAGCGGCTCCGTCGTGCTGCGCGGCGTCGACGTCCCCGACTCGCTGATCACACCGTACGCGGTGACGTTCGACGGGCCGCAGACCTACGGCGCGTTCGCGCAGGTGCTGCACGCCGCCATCGACGCCGGGATCGCCCGCGCCGCGCTCACGGAGGCCGCCGCGTTCGTGCGGGAGCGCAGCCGCCCGTACCCCGACGCGGGGGTCGACCGGGCCGCGGACGACCCGCTCGTCGTGCACGCGTTCGGCGAGCTGGAGCTGGCCGTCCGGGCGGGGGAGGCGCTGCTCGCCGAGGCGGCCAGGGCGATCGACCGGGCCGACGCCGCGCTCACGGCGGACCCCGCCCGTACCGGTACGGGGCTTTCGGCGGACGCCGCCCGTGCCGACGCTGCCGCCCTCACCGGCGCGGCGTCGCTCGCCGTCGCCGCCGCGCGGGCCACCACCAGCCGCGCCGCGGTCGACGCCGGCAGCCGCCTCTTCGAGGTCGCCGGCACCCGGTCCGCGGCCGCGGGGCTCGGCCTCGACCGGCACTGGCGCAACGCCCGCACGCACACCCTTCACGACCCGACCACATGGAAGATCCAGCACCTCGGCCGCTGGGCCGTCGACGGTACCCCACCCCCAAACCACGGACAGGCGTGATGACCGACCTCAAGTTCCACTGGTTCCTGCCCACCAACGGCGGAGACGGCCGGCAGGTCGTCGGCGGCGGACACGGCACCCCAGCCGGTGCCGCCGGCCGCCCGGCCTCCGTGCCGTACCTCGGCCAGATCGCGCGCTCCGCCGAGCAGCTCGGCTTCGAGGCAGCGCTCACCCCCACCGGGGCGTGGTGCGAGGACGCCTGGATCACCACCGCCATGCTGGCGAGCGTCTCCGAGCGGCTGAAGTTCCTCGTCGCGTTCCGCCCCGGCCTCACCTCGCCGTTCCTCGCCGCGCAGATGGCCGGCACCTTCCAGAACCTGTCCGGCGGCCGGCTGCTGCTCAACGTCGTCACCGGCGGCGAGAGCCACGAGCAGCGCATGTACGGCGACTTCCTGGACAAGGACGCCCGCTACGAGCGCTGCGGCGAGTTCCTGGAGATCGTCCGCGACCTGTGGTCCGGCAAGCCCGTCACCTTCGAGGGCCGGCACTTCCAGCTGTCCGACGCGGTGCTCGCGCAGATCCCCGCGCCGCTGCCGCAGGTGTACTTCGGCGGCTCGTCCCCGGCGGCCCTCGACGTCGCGGCCCGTCACGTCGACGTCTACCTCACCTGGGGCGAGCCACCGGCGGCCGTGGCCGCGAAGGTCGCCCGGGTCCGCGACCTCGCCGACGCGGAGGGCCGGCAGCTGGCGTACGGGCTGCGGGTGCACACCATCGCCCGCGACACCGCCGAGGAGGCGTGGGCGGAGGCCGACCGGCTGCTCGCCGGCATCTCCGAGGAGCAGATCCGCCAGGTCCAGGACGGGCTGCGCCGCAGCGAGTCCGAGGGGCAGCGGCGGATGCTCGACCTCAACGGCGGCACCAAGGACGGCCTGGAGATCCACCCGAACCTGTGGGCAGGCGTCGGGCTCGTCCGCGGCGGCGCCGGCACCGCGCTCGTCGGCAGCCACCGGCAGATCGCCGACCTCATCGAGGAGTACGCGGCGGCCGGCATCACCGAGTTCGTGCTGTCCGGCTACCCGCACCTGGAGGAGGCGTACCGCTTCGGCGAAGGCGTCCTGCCCGAGCTGGCCGCCCGCGGCCTCTGGCGGCATCCCGCGCCACCCGCCGGGGCGACCGCTTCCGTGCCGTTCGGCGGGGCGGTGACCCGATGAGCACGCTGCGGACCAACCAGGACCTCGACCCGGCCCGCCTGCGCGAGGTGTTCGGCATCTTCCCCAGCGGCGTGGTCGCGGTCGCCGCGCTGGTCGACGGCGTGCCCGTCGGCCTGGCCGCGAGCTCCTTCACGTCCGTCTCGCTGGACCCGCCGCTGGTGTCGTTCTGCATCGCGAACACGTCGAAGACGTGGCCCGACCTGCGCCGCGCCGCCCACCTGGGAGTCACGATCCTCGCCGAGCACCACTCCGCCGTCGCCCGCCAGCTCGCGGGCGCCGTCGACCGGCGCTTCGACGGCCTGCCCGTCACCGCCACCGCCGACGGTGCCCTCATCCTCGACGACGGCCTGGCCCACTTCGACACCACGATCTACAACGAGGTCCCCGCCGGCGACCACACCATTGTCCTGCTGCGGCTCAGCGCCGCGGGCCGCTCGGCCCTGCCCGACCCGTCCCCGCTCGTCTTCCACCGCAGCAGGTTCGGCCGCCTGGGCTTCTAGTCCCAGCGCTCGATGTGGCGCACGACGTCGGCGAGCTGGCGGTCGCCGACGCCGTCGACCCAGGCGGCGAGCTGGTCGTGCTCCGCGGCGAGCAGCCAACCCTGCCGGATCCCCGTGCGCAGCAGCTCAGTCGTGGGGTGCTCGACCTGGCCCGGTGGGAGCCAGTCGTCGTACAGGCGGATCCAGCCGGTCCGTTCGGTGTGCAACGACATGAACGGCGACGGCTCGTCGCGATGGGCGTACTGCATGCAGTGCCGCAGCCGGACCTGCAGCCAGTCGCTCCACCCGTCCGCGACGAACTGCGCGGCTTCGGCCTCGGCCTCGGCGGGGCGGCCCGCCCGTACCAGTGCGCAACACCGCTCGATCCGGGTGTGCGCGACCTGCTCGCCCGCGCCGATCACCCGCGGCTCGTGGTAGCCGGGCTCGAGGTCCTTCAGCGCCTCCGCGTACGCCGCGAACCGGCCGGCGTCGTACAGCTGCCGGCGCGCCATGCGTGCCTCGTCCTGCACCCGCTCGAACCGCTTGACGGCCCGAGCGTTCAGCCACCCCCGCAACATCGGGCCATCTTGTCACTCCGGGACGTGCCGAGCGGGGGCGCGACGGCCGGTGCTGATCTTCTCGACGTGGCCGCAGTAGCACTCGAGGGCGAGCAGGACGCCGGTGTCGGTGTTGCGCAGGGCGCGGATGCGGCGCTCGGACAGCAGGACGCGGGACCCGTGGGTGGGGCAGTCGATGACGAACATGGTCTCAGCCTGCGCCCGGCGGCGTGAACACAACAGTGGCAGATCTGCACGCGATCGCAGATTTTCTGCCATCATGATGGCATGCATCATCCGTTCCGCAACGTCGCCGCGTACGTCCACCACGGCACCGGCGCGTTCGGGGCCGGGATCGTGAGCGAGATCTTCGGCTACGACCGCACGTCCCGCGGGCTGCCCGGGTTCGACTTTGCGGTCTGCGCCGACGAGCCGGGGCCGGTGGCCACCGACGCCGGGCTCAAGCTGATGGTGGAGCACGGCCTGGACCGGCTCGCCCAGGCCGACCTGGTCCTCGTCACCTCGTGGGAGCACTTCGACGTCGCGCCGTCGCCGGCGGTGCTGGAGGCGTTGCGGTCGGCGTACGAGCGGGGCGCGACCATCGCGGGCCACTGCACCGGCGCGTTCGTCCTGGCGTGCGCGGGCCTGCTCGAAGGCCGGCGGGCGACGACCCACTGGCGGTGGGCGGCGGCGATGGCGGCGCGCTTCCCGGACGTGCTGCTGATGCCCGAGGTGCTGTATGTCGACGAGGGGCGCATCGTCACCGGCGCGGGCGCGGCCGCCGGCGTGGACATGTGCCTGTATCTGCTGCGTCGCGAATACGGCTCGGCGGTCGCGAACGCCATCGCCCGCGACATGGTGCTGTCGCCGCACCGCGACGGCGGGCAGGCGCAGTACGTGGCGGCGTCCGTGCCGGCCGACTGCGACGACGAGCGCCTCAGCGCGGTCCTCGGCTGGGCCCGGGAAAACCTCGACACCCCGCTGACCGTCGAGGTCCTGGCCGCCCGGGCGCTGATGAGCCAGCGCTCCTTCGCCCGCCGGTTCGCCGCCGCGACCGGCTCTACCCCGCACGCCTGGGTGCTGTCCCAGCGCCTGCACCGGGCCGAGGAGCTGCTGGAGACCGCCGACCTGCCGATCGAGGAGGTCGCCCGCCGCGTCGGCTTCGGCACCGCCGCCACGCTGCGCGAGCAGTTCGTCCGCCGCCGCGGCGTCCCACCCCGCGAATACCGCAAGGCGTTCGCCTCCTGATCTTGTCGAGGTGAGGTCGCGGCCCGTACCGTCCGCGGCATGCTCTCCCGGTGGTTCAACCCGCTGCGCTCCGCCGGCCGTGACGTGGTCGTCGCGGTCGCGCACGGCTACGAGGCGTTCGAGGCCGAGGACTGGCCCCGCGCTGGCGACCTGCTCGCCGCGGTGGCGCCGAGGGTCCCGCGGCGAGCCGCGAAGGCGGTCTGGTTCGACGCGGCGCTGGCGTTCAAGTTCGCCCGCGACTGGCCCCGCGCGCTGGAGACCGGCAAGACCGCCGTCACGTTCGTGAAGCGGGGCGCCGAGGAGCCCGCCTACTGGAACCTCGGCACGGCCGCCACCGTCCTGCACGACTGGGAGACCGCCCGGGACGCCTGGATCGGCTACGGGTTGGCGCCGTTCGCCGGTACCGGCGAGATCGACGCCGACCTGGGACCCGCCTGCATCCGCCTCGCCGATGTGGAGGAGGTCGTCTGGGCGGTCCGCCTGTGCCCGACCCGAGCCCGCGTCATCAACGTCCCCTTCGACCCGTCCCGCCGCTTCGGCGAGGTCGTCGTCCACGACGGCGCCCCCAGCGGCTCCAGGACGTTCGGGGAGATGACGGTGCCGGTGTTCGACGAGGTCGCCCTCTTCGCACCGTCCCCCACGGCAACCCTCTCCGTGCTCGTCACGGCCGGCGCCGACGACCTCTCGTCCCTGGCGGCCTCCTTCGCCGGCCGGAAGTTCGGCTTCGAGATCCTGGCCAGCCGCGTCGACCTGTGCGCCTGCTGCAGCCGCTCCTCGATCGTCCAGGAACCCCGCGACTTCGCCGGCGAGCAGCAGCTCTTCCTCGCCGCCCCCGAACCCGACGCCCAGACCCTCCTGACCGCCTGGTCCGCCGAACACCCCACCACCCGCTCCTGGACCAACCTGCACCCCGCCTGACGCCGGGCCGGCTCGCGCGGCCGCCCACGCGACCGCCGGCGGGACGGACCTTCGCGCCGTGCTGCCGCTCCTCGCCGCCTGGCTGCCTGCCACGCCACCGCACGCGGCGCGGGACCGACCGTCATCCGGCGCGGAGCAGGGCCTCGGCGATGAAGAGGTCCTGCAGGGCGATGCCGGAGGAGTCGAAGACGGTGATGTCGTCGGGTGAGCGGCGGCCGGGGGCGCGGCCCGCGAGGACGTCGCCGATGGCGGTCACGGTGAGGGTGCCCTCGGCGACGAGGGCGGCGACGTGCTGCAGCTCGCCGATGCGGACGGACTGGGACGGCAGGTCGCAGAAGAGGCGGGCGGCGGTCAGCAGGGCCGGTGGGAGCTCCTGCTTGCCGGCGGCGTCGGAGCCCATGCTGGCCACGTGGGTGCCGGGCCGCACCCAGGCGGCGTCGAAGAGGGGTGCCGTGGCGGTGGTGGCGGTGACGATGATGTCCGCGGCGGCGCAGGCCTCCTCGGCGGGGGCGAGCGTGCCGGTGAGACCGCGGGCGGCGAGCCGGGACAGGAACTCCGCGCCACTGGTGGCGCTGCGGGCGACCACGAGGATCGTCGAGACGGGCCGCACCCGGGCGAGGGCCAGACACTCGTAGAGCGCCTGGTGTCCCGTTCCGAAGATGGCGAGTGTACGGGCGTCGTCCCGCGCCAGCACGGAGGCGGCGACCGCGTCCGCGGCGGCGGTGCGGTAGGCGTTCACGACGCCCGCCTCGACGACCGCCTCGACGCGGCCGACGGACTGGTCGAGGAGCAGCACGACGGAGTTGTGCCTGGGCTGCCCGGCGGCGGCGTTGCCGGGCCAGTAGCTGCCGACCTTGACGCCGGCCAGCGAGGCCGACGCGCCGGGCTTGACCGTGAACCGGTTCGCCGGGTCGGAGCCGTGGCAGGCGACGGCGGGGAAGACCGACGACTGCGGCTCGGCGGCGGCGATCAGCGCCGAGCGCACGGCGGTGAACGCCAGCTCCTCGTTGACGAGCGCGGCCGACTCGGCCTCGGGCAGGAACCGCATCGTGGTCACCATCCTCTGATTCGGGACCACACGGCCTCGACGGCGCGGGAGCCCGGCCGGACCACGTGGTAGCGGTCGTGCTGCGCGGCGGTGGCGCAGGCGTGGTTGGGCAGGATCCGCACCCGGGCGCCGACCGGCAGGGTGGGCAGCGCGGCGGAGCTGCCGGGGCGGACCGAGAGGATGCCGTGCTCCTGGCTGGCGTCGGTCATCAGCAGGTCGTCATACAGGGTGCCGTCGAGGTCGGCGACCAGCCCGTACCCCTGGTCGACGCGCTGGCGGGCGGTGCCACGGTCCCGGGACGTCGCCATCCAGCCGCCGTCGGTGAGGATCCAGCCCTTGTCGGGGCGGTGGCCGATCACGGTGGCGACCACCGTCATCGCCAGGTCCGACGGCGTGCACACGCCGATGCCGGCCATCACGAGGTCGAAGAGGAGGAAGTTGCCGGCCCGGACCTCGGTGACGCCGGTGAGGTCGGTCGCGAAGTGCGCGGTCGGCGTCGACCCGACGCTCACCACCGGCGCCTCGAAGCCCGCCGACCGCAGCACCGCGGCGGCCCGCACCGCGCAGTCGCGCTCGTGTGCGGCGGCCGCACGGAGCGCGGCGACGCCGTCGGCGAAGTACGACTCGCCGGCGTGCGTCAGCACCCCGCGGGGCACGGCGCCGCGCGCGGCGAGGGTGTGCGCGATGTCCAGCAGGACCGGGTCGGTGGGCTGGACGCCGCCGCGGTGGCCGTCGCAGTCGACCTCGATCAGCGCCGGCACGCCGGCGGGCACGGCGGCGGCCTGCTCGACGCTGTCGAGCAGCACGGTCAGGTCGACGCCGCGGTCGCGCAGCGCGGCCACCCGCGGCAGCTTGTCCGGCGCGATGCCGACGGCGTACAGGATGTCGCGGTACCCGGCGTCGGCGAACGCGGAAGCCTCGGCGAGCGTCGACACGGTGATCGGGACGGGCCGCCCGTCGTCGAGCAGCGCGGCGAGGTCGACGGACTTCGTCGTCTTGACGTGCGCCCGCAGCGGCACGCCGAGCCCGGCGAGATGCTTGCTGAGGCGGTCGGCGTTCGCCCGCACCACGGTCGCGTCGACCGCCAGGAACGGTGTCTGCGCGTCATCCAGTGTCAACGGAGCTCCTCCGGCTCTCGGCGAGGTCGGCGTAGGCGGCGGACCGGGAGACCCCGAGCCGCGCGGCGACCCGGGGCACGGCGTTGCGGACGGCGAAGACGCCGCGCCGGTCCAGCGCGCGCAGGAGTGCGAGCCGTTCGGGCCGGGTCAGCGCCGCCACCGGCCTTCCCCGTGCCAGCTCCTCCGCCCGTACCAACGCATCGACGACATCGTCGAAGTCGTCGCTGAACGTGGTGGCCGGCACCTGCGCGGCCGCCGCGCCGGCCAGGGCGGTGAGCAGGTCGCCGGCCTGCCGCAGCGCCGTGACGTCGACGTTGACGCAGAGGGCGCCGAAGACGTGGCCGGCGCCGTCGCGCAGCGGCATGGTCGAGGACTTGACGATCCGGCCGTCGGGGGCGCGGGTGACGTAGTTGACGTCGTTGGTGGCGGCGTCGCCCTGGGCGAGCACGGCCAGGCCGATCTCGCTGATCGCGTCGCCGGCCTTGCGCCCCGTCACCGAGCCGGCGACCGCGACGACCGACTGCTCGCCCCGCCGGTAGTCGTGCAGGACGACCTCACACATCGGCCCGAACGTCGCCGCCAGCCCGTCGATGACCGGCAGCAGCGCCTCCAGGATCGCGTCCGCTCCTGCATCCACCGGCTCATAGTAGACGTCCAGCTTCTGGACGAAAAGTCCGGCCGGTGCGCCGGTGATCGCCGACGGGCGTAGGGTGACCGGCGTGGACTCCGAAGACCGGATCGCGCTCTTCCTCGACTACGAGAACCTGGCGCTCGGCGCCCGGGACCACCTCGGCGGCATGACCTTCGACTTCCGGCCGATCGCCGACGCCCTCGCCGAGCGCGGCCGGGTGGTGGTCCGCCGGGCGTACGCGGACTGGTCGTACTTCGACGAGGACCGCCGGATGCTGACCCGCTCGCACGTCGAGCTGATCGAGATGCCGCAGCGGATGGGCGCCTCGCGCAAGAACGCCGCCGACATCAAGATGGCGGTCGACGCGATGGAGCTGGCGTTCGAGCGCGACTACATCTCCACGTTCGTCCTGTGCACCGGCGACAGCGACTTCACCCCGCTCGTCGACAAGCTGCGCGGGCTCAACAAGCGGGTCATCGGCGTCGGCGTCGAGAAGTCCACGTCGGCCCTGCTGCCACCGGCGTGCGACGAGTTCCTGTACTACGACCGGCTCGAGGGCGTGGACGCGCGCTCGGGCCGGCCCCGGGGCGGCGGCCGGACCGCACGCGCCACGCCGGAGCCGGAGCCGCGCCGGACCAAACCGGTGCCCGAGCCGGAGCCGGAGCCGGTGCCCGAGGTCGGCGACGTCGACGAGCTCGCCGTGATCGTGGCGCAGACCGTCGCCGGGCTGCAGGGCAGCTCCGGGGGAGAGGTCACCGCCTCGACGCTGAAGCGGACCCTGCTGCGCAAGGACCCGACGTTCAGCGAGTCCGACTACGGGTTCCGCGCGTTCGGGGAGCTGCTGCGCCACCTCGCCGACCGCAATGTCATCGAGCTGTCCGGCGGCCGTGCCAAGGGCGACCCGGAGGTGGCGCTGCCCGAGCACGGCGACCGGGAGGCCGGGTTCGCGCTGCTGCGGTCCGTGGTGCTGGAGGCCGGGGGCGGCGGCGCCGCGCTGTCGGGGCTGAAGAACCAGGTCCGCCGGGTCCGGCCGGACTTCAGCGAGAAGAAGCTCGGCTACCGCACGTTCCTGCAGTTCTGCAAGGCCGCCGCGACCGGCGGCGCGGTCCAGCTGCGCTGGAACCCCGAGGCGGACGACTACCTGGTCACCGCGACAAGTTAGCGCGCACATCCGCGACTGACTGGGCATTGACGTGGCGGCATGTGAGCGATAACAATCGTCGCCACCCGCCTAGAGACATGGACACCAGCAGATGAAGCATGCGGTCCGCCTCCTCGCGCTCCTCGCCCTGCTCGCCGTGTATGTCGCCACCCCGGCCCGGCCCGCCCTGGCGGCCGTCACCGGCACCCAGGTGCCCGTCCCGCCGCCGCCGATGGGCTGGGCCTCGTGGAACACGTTCGCCGCGAAGATCAACTTCAACGTCATCAAGGCGCAGGCCGACGCCCTCGTCTCGTCCGGGCTGGCCGCCGCCGGCTACAAGTACGTCAACATCGACGAGGGCTGGTGGCAGGGGACCCGCGACGCCGCCGGCAACATCACCGTCGACACCGCGGAATGGCCCGGCGGCATGGCCGCGATCGCCGACTACCTGCACGGCAAGGGCCTCAAGGCAGGCATCTACACCGACGCCGGCCGCGACGGCTGCGGCTACTACTACCCGACCGGCCGCCCGGCGGCGCCCGGCAGCGGCAGCGAGGGCCACTACGCGCAGGACATGCTGCAGTTCTCCCGCTGGGGCTTCGACTTCGTCAAGGTCGACTGGTGCGGCGGCAGCGCCGAAGGGCTCGACCCGCAGAGCACGTACCGCGCGATCAGCGCCGCCGTCACCAGCGCCGCCGCGACCACCGGCCGCCCGCTCGTGCTGTCCATCTGCAACTGGGGCGTGCAGAGCCCGTGGAACTGGGCGCCCGGCATGGGCGCGATGTGGCGCACCAGCACCGACATCATCTACTACGGCCAGACCGCCACCCAGGCGATGGTCCTCAGCAACTTCGACCAGGGCCTGCACCCCGCCGCCCAGCACACCGGGTACTACAACGACCCCGACATGATGATCGCCGGCATGCCCGGGCTGACCGCCGCGCAGAACCGCACCCACATGGGCCTGTGGGCGATCTCCGGCGCGCCGCTGCTCATCGGCGACGACCTCGCCACGATGGACGCCACGACGAGGGCGACGCTCGGCAACGCCGAGGTGATCGCCGTCGACCAGGACCCGCGCGGACTGCAGGGCGTCAAGGTCTCCGATTCGCAGGGGCGGCAGGTGTACGGGAAGGTGCTCGCCGGCTCGGGACGGCGCGCCGTGCTGCTGCTCAACCGGGGCTCCGCCGCGGCGTCGATGACCGTCCGGTGGGCGGACCTGGGCCTCGCCGCGACGTCGGCATCCGTACGGAACCTGTGGTCCGCGCAGAACGCCGGGAGCTTCGCCACGTCGTACACCGTGAACGTCCCGGCGAACGACGCGGTGCTGCTGACCGTCACCGGCACCGAGGCCGCCGCCACCACCTACGAGGCCGAGGCGACCGGCAACACCCGCACCGGCACGACGGTCGTCGCCTGCGCCGGCTGCTCGGGCGGCTCGAAGGTCGGTGGCATCGGCAACGGCGGCACCCTGCGCTTCAACGCCGTCGCCGCACCGTCCGCGGGCCTCGCCGTGGCGACCATCGCGTACACCAACGGCGACCCCACCACGCGCACGGCGACGCTGCAGGTCAACGGGCAGCCGTCGACGGTCGTCGCGTTCCCGCCGACCGGGTCGTGGACCACCGCCGGCACCGTCTCGGTCATCGTGCCGCTGACCGCCGGCTCGGCCAACACGCTCACGTTCTCCAACGTCGCCGCCTGGGCGCCGGACCTGGACGCGATCGAGGTCCGCCAGCTCGCGTCGGCACCCGCGGCGGTGCGCGTCCAGGGCGTGCAGTCCGGCCGGTGCCTGGACGTCGACAACTCCAGCACCACCAACGGCGTGCAGCTGCAGCTGTGGGACTGCAACGGGCAGGCCAACCAGGCCTGGACCGTGACGTCGAGCAAGCAGTTGACGGTGTACGGCACCAAGTGTCTGGACGCCTACAACAACGGCACCACGAACGGCACCGCCGTCGTCATCTGGGACTGCAACGGTCAGGCGAACCAGCAGTGGAACGTCAACGCCGACGGCACCATCAGCAGCGCGCAGTCCGGCCTGTGCCTGGACGCCAGCAACCGCGGCACCGCCAACGGCACGAAGATCATCCTGTGGGCGTGCGGCTCGGGCACGAACCAGCGGTGGACCCTGGCGTAGCCGTTGATGGTTCGCGCGCCGGCGGCGGGGTAGAAACCGCAGCGAGAGGGTGTGCCGTGGCCGCGTCGGAGGACCGCCGGCAGTGGCGGGCGGCCGTGGTGGACCTGCTCCAGCGGGACCGGCTGGCGCAGCCGGACCAGCTGGGCGCCGTGGCCGCCGCCGCGGCCGCGCCGCTCGGGCTGGACGTCTGGGTCTACCTGGTCGACTCATTCCAGTCGCCCAGAGCAGCGGGTCCTGCTGCCGGTGCCGCGCCCGCCCGCGGCACCGCCGCCGCCGCTCCCCGTCGAGTCCACTGTGGCCGGACAGGTCTTCATGACCGTCCGGCCGCGGTCGTCCACGGTGGACGGACGGCAGCGGCTGTGGATGCCGCTGCTGGACGGCACGGAGCGGCTCGGCGTGCTGGAGGTCGGGCTCGGCGACGGCGGGTCCGCCGACGACCCCGGGCTGCTGGCCGGCTGCGACCTGTTCAGCCAGCTCCTCGGTCACCTCGTGGCGACGAAGATGCCGTACGGCAACGCGCTGCTGCAGGTCCGGCGGCAGCGGCGGATGTCGGAGGCGTCGGAGCTGCTGTGGCGCCTGCAGCCACCGATGACGTTCGTGAGCGAACGAGCCGTCGTCTCGGCGGTCCTCGAACCCTGCTACGAGGTCCATCCGCCGGAGCAGGGTGGTCCGCGGCCTCGACGGCGGCAAGCGGCTCCCGCTGGGCCTCGGCGAGGCTTTGGTCGTGGACGAGGTTGCCGAGGAGCTGCTGGAGCGTGGTGACCGCCTGTTGCTGTACACCGACGGCGCCACCGAGGCCGTCGGCCGTGACGGCCGGGTGTTCGGCGTCGAAGGGCTGGTGGAGCTCGTCGAACGTGACACCGGCGAGCTGCCGGCCCCCGAGGCGCTGCGTCGGCTCTGCCACTCCGCGCTGGCGGGCTACGCAGGCACCCCGGCCGACGACGTCACGCTGCTGCTGGTGGAGTGGGTACAGGACGCCGCGCGGCGGATGCTGCCCCTCGCCACGGCGGACCCCATTCCGCCCTGGGGCGAATTCTGACAATTCGCCCCAGTTCGCGTGTCACCCCGTGCGGGTGGGGTAGCGGGTGAGTATGCGTACAGACAACTTCCCGAGCCTGGTGTCCGACCCCGAGGCCCTGGGGCTTCCCGGTACCGCCGACTACGACTCCACCGCGGGGGACGATGTCGACACCGGACGGGTCGCCGACGGCCCGGACCCCGCGCTGCTGCCGCTGGACCGCGACGACCAGCCGCTCGGGCTCGACCACGCCGACCCCGAGTCGCTGGACGACAAGCTCGACCGCGAACTGCCCGACACGTCGCTGGGGGAGGCCGGCCCGCGGCCCGACGCCACCGCGTCGCCGATCGCCGCCGAGTCGTTCGACCCCGACGCGACCGGCGAGACGCTGGACTCCGTCGACCGGGACACCGCGCTGGACGACGCTCCGGTCGAGCCCAACCTCGGCTCGCAGGTCTCGATGTACGACACGGGCGCCGGCGCCCGCGGCGGCACCGTCGGCCGGCTCGTCGAACCCGACGAGGGCACCGGCGAGGACACCGAGAAGGACGCGATCGCCTACGACGCCGGCGCCGCGGGCGGTGGGGCCACGGCCGAGGAGCTGGCCGTGCACGAGATCCCGGAACGGTGACCCATGGAGACGTCAGCGACGTTCATCGGCAACGCGACGGTGCTGCTGCGCCTCGGCGCGTTCACGCTGCTGACCGACCCCAACTTCCTGCACGCCGGGCAGCGCGCGTACCTCGGCTACGGCCTGTGGTCGAAGCGGCGCCTCGAGCCGGCGATGGGCATCGACGACCTCCCGCCGCTCGACGGGGTCGTGCTGTCACACCTGCACGGTGACCACTTCGACCGGGTCGCCCGCCGTGGCCTGCCCCGCGACCTGCCGTTCGTGACGACGCGCACGGCGCAGCGCCGGCTGTACAGGTGGAGCTTCACGGAAGCGGTCGGCCTGGCCACGTGGGAGGACGTCACGTGGCGGCGCGGCGGCCAGGCGCTGCGGATCACCGCGGTCCCGGCGCAGCACGGCCCGGCCGGCGTGCACCTGGCCCTGCCGGAGACGATGGGCACCGTCATCGACTGGTCCCGCGACGGCCACCGCCGGCTGCGCCTCTACATCACCGGCGACACGCTCTTCCGCCGGTCCGTGCTGAGCCAGATCCCCGAACGCTTCGGCGACATCGACGCGGTGCTGATCCACCTCGGCGGCACCCGCATCCTCGGCGTGCTGGTCACGATGGACGCCCGCGACGGGGTCGCGCTGTCGCGCCTGATCCGCCCGCGCACCATCCTGCCGATCCACCACGACGACTACACCGTCATGCGCGACCCGCTGCACCACTTCGAGCGGCTCGCCGACGGCCTCCCGGTGCGCACCATGTCCCGCGGCGAGACGGTCGACCTGACCGCCGTCTCCGCGATCCAGTGAGGGGAATCGCCATGACCACCGACCCCGACCAGTTCCTCGACTTCCTCGACGACGACCAGCCCCCGGAGCCGGCCAAGGACTCGGACGCGGTGTCCCTGGAAGGCCGCGAACGCCCCCGCGACGAGGACGTGACCACCGACGAGACAGCCCCCGAACCCCCCGACTGACGGCGGGGGTCAGTCCTCGGCCCCGGCTGCTGGGGGTGTCGTGCCGGGGAGGTCGGTCAGGCGGCGGTCCAGGAAGCGGCGTTCGGGGCCGTCGTCGGTGAGGGATCTCGCGCGGAGGTAGGCGGCGCGGGCCTCGGTGGTGCGGCCGAGGCGGCGCAGCAGCTCGGCCCTGGTCGAGTGCAGGTAGCGGAAGTCGTCCAGGCCCAGGCTGTCGACGATGCGCAGGCCGGCCAGTGGGCCCTCGGTCTCGGCGACGGCGATGGCGCGGTTCAGCTCGACGACGGGTGAGGCGGTCAGGCGGGCCAGCTCGCCGTACAGGGCGGCGATCTGCGGCCAGTCGCACGGTGTCTCCGCGTGCAGGGAGGCGATCGCGCCCTGCAGGACGTAGGGGCCGCGGCCGCCCAGCGCGATCGCCCGGTCGAGCACGGTGCGGCCCTGGGTGATCTGGGCGGCGTCCCACCGGGTCGGGTCCTGGTCCTCGAGCAGCACCAGCTCGCCGTCGTGGAAGCGGGTCTCGCGGCGGGAGTCGTGCAGCAGCATCATCGCCAGCAGGCCGTGCACCTCGGGGGCGGCGGGCAGCAGCTCGGTCAGCGCGCGGCCCAGCCAGATGGCCTCGGCGGCGAGCTCGTCGCGGCCGCCGTAGCCCTCGTTGAAGATCAGGTACACGACGGTGAGCACGGCGTCGAGGCGCTCCTGGAGCAGGTGGTCCGGCGGGACGCGGAACGGGATCCCGGCCGCCTTGATCTTGCGTTTGGCGCGGACCAGGCGCTGCGCCATGGTGCGCTCCGGGACGAGCAGCGCCCGGGCGATCTCGCCGGTGGTCAGGCCGCCGAGGGTACGCAGGGTGAGCGCGACCTGGGCCTCGACGGCCAGCGCCGGGTGGCAGCACGTGAAGATGAGCTCCAGGCGCTCGTCGGGGACCGCGGTCATCTCCACCTCCTGGGCGGCGGCGAGCAGCGCGAGCCTGGGCACGAGCGCCCGCTCGCGGCGGATGTGGTCGGTGGCGCGGTTGCGTGCCGTGCGGATCAGCCAGGCGCGTGGGTTGGCCGGCACGCCGTCGCGCGGCCAGTGGTCGGCGGCGATGGCGAAGGCCTCCTGCGCGGCGTCCTCGGCGAGGTCGAAGTCGCCGAGGACGCCGATGAGGGTGGCCAGGACGCGCCCCCACTCGGCACGGAAGATCCCGTCGAGTGCGGTTACCAATACACCTCCGATGGCCGGATCTCGACGGCTCCGCCGTGGCGGGCCGCCGGGACGCGGGCGGCCACCTCAATGGCCGCGTCGAGGTCGTCGGCCTCCAGGATGAACACGCCGCCGACGGCCTCCTTCATCCCGACGAACGGGCCGTCGGTCGTCAGCGTCCTGCCGCCTTCCACCCGCACGGTGGTCGCGTGCTCGGCGAGGCCCAGCGGTGGCACGGTGGTGACCCCGGGGGTCTGGTTGATCGCCTGGTAGTCGGCGTAGACCTGCTTCTGCTCCTCCTCGGTGAGCGCGGCCTGCCGCTCGAGCGCCGGGCCTTGGTAGATGAGCATGACGTACTGCATCGCTGCCTCCTCGTCGGTTCCAGACTGGCAGTAAGACGAACGGCGAGCCACGAATTCGACAGCCTCAGGAGGCGAATGCCGCGGCGTTGCGGGACGCCCAGGTCTGGAACGAGGCGGGCGGGCGGCCCAGCACCCGCTCGACGTCGGGGCTCACCGCCTGCTCGTCCGGCAGGGGCCGGCCGAGGATGGCCAGGGTGCCGTCCGCGACCGGCGGGGGCATGAAGGTGAGCAGCTGGGCGCGGGCCTCCTCCGGGGTCTGCTCGACGAGGTCGACCGGCCCGCCGGTAGCGGCGGCGATCGCCGCCGCGCGGTCGCGGGGTGTGGTCGCCGCCGGTCCGGTGAGCACATACGTGGCGCCGTCGTGCTCGGCGCCGGCGAGCAGGACCGCCGCCGCGACCGCCGCGATGTCGTCCGGGTCGACCAGCGGGAGGGCGACGTCCACGTACGGCGCGTACGCCACCCGATGCGAACGGATCGTCGGTGCCCAGGCGAACGTGTTGGTGGCGAACCCGCCCGGGCGCAGGATCGTCCAGCGCACGCCGGCGCCGCGGACCGCCTCCTCCAGGTCGCGCAGCGGTGCGTGCGACGGGGTGTCGGGGCGGGTGCCGGCGGCCTGGGAGGACAGCAGGACGATGCGCGGCACGCCCGACTCGCGGACCGTGGCGACGAGCGCCCGGTGGTCGACCGGCGCGCCGGGCACCAGCAGGAACAGCGCGTCGGCGCCGTGCAGGGCCGGGCGGAGGCTCGCCGGGTCGGCCAGGTCCGCGGCGAAGGAGCCGTGCGATGGTCCGGCGTTGCGGGAGACGGCGGCGACGGTGGCGCCGGCCGCGGTCAGGGTCTGTACGAGAGGGCGGCCGACGTTGCCGGTCGCACCCGTCACGACGATCTTCATGCCGGCGAAGCTAGCATCGTGGGGATAGTAGGTACCTAGAGGAAAGTGACCATGCAGAAGGAAACCATTCCGGAACTGGCGTGTCCGATCGCGCCCGTGGTCGACATCGTGTTCAGCCGGTGGACGACGCCGATCCTGTGGACGCTGCACGAGCACGGGCGGCAGCGGTTCAGCGAGCTGGAGCGCCGCATCGGCACGGTCACGGCGAAGGTGCTCACCCAGCGGCTGCGGCAGCTGGAGCGGGACGGCCTCGTCGTCCGCACGTACACGCCGGAGATCCCGCCGCGGGTCGAGTACGAGATCAGCGACCTCGGCCGCAGCCTCGGCCCGCTGTTCCACGCGCTCGCCGACTGGGCGGGCGGGCACCTGCCGGCCGTCGACGCGGCGCGGGCCTCCTACGACGCCGCAGGCAAGCCGCGCCCATGACAGCGGAACGGATGCGGGCGTTCGCCGTGCTGCTCGACCGGTCGGTGGCGCGGATCGCCGAGCTGTCCGCGGACGGCCGCCGATTCGACCGGCGCGCGGTCGTGGGGCTCGCGGACATCTGGGACAACAGCACGTTCCCGCTGTTCGACACGGCGCTCCTGCGTCCGTCGTGGCTGCGCGAGCGGCGGGCGGCGGCGGCCCTGCGGTGGATGGCGGACGGCAGTCCCGCGCGCCGGGCGTGGATGATCGAGCAGGCCGCCGGCCACCGGCTGGAGTCCCTGCTGCCGGAGCAGCGGGACCAGCCCGCGCACGTGCGGGACTACAAGGGAGACCTGCGGCCGGGCGTCGTCCCGCTGACCGCGGCGGCGGCCGCCGGCACCGCCCGCGACTACGACCTGACCGGGGCCCGGGTCCGCACCGTCCACCTGGAGCGCGGCGAGCACGGCATCCATGGCTACCTGTGGCTCGAGGCGCCTCGCCGCTACCCCGCGCCCGACAACGCCGGCGAAGCGATCGTCGAGGTGATGCTGGAGGACGTCCGGGAGGCCCGGTTCGACACCGGCGACGGCTCGGGGACGGCGCTGACGGTCGACGATGACGGGGTCGAGGTGCGGGTCGGCGCCCGCGGCCGGTTCGGCGCCGCGTCGGCGCGCGTCGGCTTCGACGACGACACGTGGCACCTGTCGGGTGCGGGCCGGGACGCGGCGGCGGCCGATCCACGCGGCCGCGCGTTCCGGCGCGAGCCGATCGGCTGGCCACCGGCCCGCGGCGCGGCCCGGGACACGGCCCTGGTGGTGCACCAAGCGATGCTGGAGCTCCGGTCGGTGCGCTACGCGAGCAACGTCGGGTCGGTGCGGTTCGGGCAGCTGTGCGCCGCCTTCGCCGGGGCGGGCACCGGCGTGCTCGCCGCGGCGGGCCGCCCCCGGCGGGTCCGTGACCGTGCGTTCCGGGAGCTGGCCGAGGGGTGGATCGCCGCGAGCCCCTGCCTGGCGGACCGCATCACGGACCGGTTCCCGGACGGCCACTGGGCCCGGGCCGCGGTCCCCGCAGGCGACCCGCCACCGCCCCCGGCGGCGGCGATACCCGGGCGGGCCGAGCTCACCCTGGTCCACCACGTCGCGGCGCACGTCCGCTTCGACACCCAGCGCGACGCCTCCACGATCGTCAACCTGGCCGTCCCGGACGGCGACGGCCCGTGGACGCCGCGGGCGCTGGAGTTCGAACGCACCACCGCGATGTCGATCGGCACGCCCGCGATCGCCGGCCCGCACCCCGTCGCGCACACCGCCGGCCGGTCGCTGTCCTTCACCGACGGCTCGTTCAGCGTCGCGTAGTGGTGGCGCGCGGCGGTACCGTCTGCGGGATGGGACTGCGTGACGACCTCATCGACCTGCGCCGTGATCTGCACCGGCACCCGGAGATCGGCCTCGACCTGCCGCGCACCCAGCGGAAGGTGCTCGCCGCGCTCGAAGGCCTGCCGCTGGAGGTGACGACCGGCACCGCGCTGTCGTCGGTCACGGCGGTGCTGCGCGGCGGCCGGCGTGGCGGTGCAGACAGTCCCGCGGTGCTGCTGCGCGGCGACATGGACGCCCTGCCGGTCACCGAGCTCGCCGATGTGCCGTTCGCCTCGGCGGTGCCGGGCGCCATGCACGCCTGCGGTCACGACCTGCACACCGCCGGGCTGGTCGGCGCGGCCCACCTGCTCGCCGGGCGCCGCGACGAGCTGGCCGGCGACGTCGTGTTCATGTTCCAGCCGGGGGAGGAGGGCTGCAACGGCGCCGGGCTGATGATCGACGAGGGGGTGCTGGACGCCGCCGGCTCCACCGTGGTCGCCGCGTACGGGCTGCACGTGCTGGCCACGGACTTCCCGCGCGGGGTGTTCGCGTGCCGGCCGGGTGCGCTGATGTCCGCCGCGGCGGGCCTCTACGTGCGGGTCGTCGGCGCGGGCGGGCACGGGTCGGCGCCGCACGACGCCCGCGACCCGATCCCGGCCGCGTGCGAGATGGTGACGGCGCTGCAGACGATGGTGGGGCGCCGGTTCAGCCCGTTCGAGCCGGTCGTGCTCACCGTCGGCGAGTTCCACGCGGGCACGCTGCGCAACGTCATCCCCGACGAGGCGGTGTTCTCCGCGACGGTACGGACGTTCAGCGCCGCCGCCGCTGAGCAGATCGCCCGGGACTCGGTGCGGCTGTGCGAGGGCATCGCGGCGGCGCACGGGCTGCGCGCAGAGGTGCGGTTCGAGCCGGAGTACCCGGTGACGGTCAACGACGACACGGAGGCGGCGTTCGTGGCGAGCACGGTCCGCGACGTGTTCGGGGCCGACCGGTTCCAGCACATGGAGCACCCGGACCCGGGCTCCGAGGACTTCTCCCGCGTCCTGCAGCGGGTCCCCGGTGCCTACCTGTTCCTCGGCGCGGCGGGCGGCGACGACCACACCGTCATGCCCAACAACCACTCGCCGCGCGCGGTCTTCGACGACAGCGTCCTGCACGACGGCGCCGTCCTGCTCGCCGAGCTGGCCCGCCGCCGCCTGACCCCGGAGCCAGGCGCCTGACGCAGGGGCCCGGCGCCTGACCCAGGGGCTCGGGCTAGAAAACCGTACGTACGTCTTGTTAGAGTCCCGGCGTGCTACCCGAACCCGGACCCGTGCGCCTGCTCGCCGGCGCCACCCTCATCAACACGTTCGGCAACGGCGTGTCGATGGCGTCGGTGGCGCTGTTCCTGACCCGGTCCGTCGGACTGAGCGTGCGGGAGACCGGCCTCGCGCTGACCGTGACCGCCCTGGTGTGCCTCGTGTCGAGCGCGCCGATGGGGTACGTCGCGGACCGCCGCGGACCGCGTGGCGTCCTGCTCGCCGGCCTCCTCGTGCTGTGCGCGGGCTCGGCGGCGCTGGTGACGGTGCAGGACTTCTGGACGTACCTGCTGGTCGGGGTGCCGATGGCGGTCGGCGACGCGGCGCAGCGGGCGGCCAAGGGCGCGGTCATCGCCGGCGCGGTGCCCGCCGACCGGCGCGTCTACACCCGCGCCTACCTGCGCTCCGTCACCAACGCGGGCATCGCGGCCGGCGCCGCGGTGGCCGGCATCGGGCTCGCCGTGGACACCCGGCAGGCGTACCTCACGCTGATCGCCATCGACGCGGTTACCTACGGCGGCGCCGCGCTCGTGCTGCGCCGCCTCGCCCCGGTGCCGGCCGCGCCCAAGCGGCAGGAGGGTCCCCGGCTGGTCGCGCTGCGGGACCGGCCGTTCCTGGCGTTCGTGGTCCTGGACGGGTTGATGGCCACGCACTTCGGGCTGTTCGAGGTCGCGCTGCCGCTGTGGATCGCGCACCGCACCGACGCGCCGCGCTGGCTGATCGCGGTGCTGTTCGGCATCAACACGACGGCCGTCGTGCTCTTCCAGGTCCGGGCCGCCCGCGGCACCGAGGAGCTGCCCGGCGCGGCCCGCGCCTCGCGACGAGCTGGGCTGGCGCTGTTCGCCGCGTGCGGGCTGTTCGCGTTGAGCGGCGGCGTGAGCATGCCGGTGACCGTGGCGCTGCTGGTCCTCGGGTCGATGGTGCACGTCGCCGCGGAGCTGTGGCACTCGGCCGCCGGGTGGGGCATCTCGTTCGGGCTCGCGCCGCCGGACGCGCACGGCCAGTACCAGGGCGCCTATGCGATGGGCATGCAGCTGGGCCAGATGCTCGCGCCCTTCGTGGTGACGACCCTCGCCGTCGGCTGGGGCGCGCCGGGCTGGCTGCTGCTGGGCGCGGCGTTCGCGGTCATCGGCAGCCTGGTCCCGCCGGTCGTCACGTGGGCCCGCGCGTCAGCCGCGGCGCACGGGCCCACGCCGGCGGTCAGCTCGCGAACGCCTTGACCTCGAGCAGGCCGACCGAGCTGGTGCCGTTGGACTGCAGCACGACCCGCAACCGGGCGGTGCTGACCTGCGTGAACGTCACCGTGATGTACGCGTTGGCCGTCACCGGGTAGCCGCTGGCGCCGGGCACGTCGGCGTACGCGCTGCCGGTCCAGTACTGCAGCTTCCAGCTCGACGGCACGTCGATGCCCTGGTTGTCGTCGAACAGGTACACCTGCGCGCGCTTGAGCGTCTGGTTCGTGCTCCAGGTGAGCTCCGCCCACTGCTGGCCGCTGTTCGGCCACGTGCCCCAGCGCGGGTTCACGGTGTCGTTGGACGACGGCGGGTCGATGCCGTCGTTGATCGCCGCGACCGACTCCCACGCCGACGTGTACGACGCGGACGCCGTCGCCGACCGGGCCAGGTTGCTGTCCTGCGGCGGCGGGTTGCTGCCGCCGCCCTTGATGAGGAACAGGTTGTCGGCGACGTTGTAGTACTGCGCCAGGTACGAGCCCGCCGGCGGGTTGGTGTGGTAGTAGTCGTCGTGGTTGCAGTCGAGCCGGTCGTCGTGGGACCGGTTCGTGCACACCGTGCGGATGACGACGTCGTCGCCGTCCTTGTAGCACATGACGTCCCACTCGTCGGTGCAGTGCCCGTAGCCGGACGCGTTCGGCGCGTTGTTGTTGACGGCGCCGAGCGTGTGTCCGAGCTCGTGCGCGGCGACGCCGGCCGACCAGCAGCCGTTGTCCGCCCGCGCGTACTCCGGTCCGGTGTTGGACCGGTTCGCGTCGCTCTTGCGCGTGTCGCCGGCCAGCCCGCCGATGCCGCAGTACACGTTGGCGTCGACGAACTGCAGGTACTTGCGGTCCGTCCGGTTGTAGCCGGCCGCCTTGACCGCGTTGAGCAGCGGCGCCCAGTCGTTGGCGTTCAGCGCCGAGTCGGCGATCTTCACGTCCCGCACGACCGGCCGGCACGCGCCGTTGACGGTCTCGGTGACGTACCGGACGTGCCGCTCGCCGCCCGTCTCCTTGGCGCTCTCGTTGAAGATCGTGTCGACGCCCTCGGCGAGGGTGCGGAACGTCTCGAGATACTGCGTGTACCGGCTGGTCGAGCCGTGGATGTACAGCACCTCGACCCGTCGCCCGCTCGTGCCGTCACCTTCGCAGACCGCGAGCGACTGCACGGCGGCCGCGGCCTTGGCCGTGCCGGCGAGGGCGGGCACGGGCGTCTTCACCGACAGCCCGGCCGGGGCGGCGTCCGGGCCGTGCGTGCACATGATCGGGCTGGTGCCTTTGACCTCGAGCAGCCCGGCGCCGCACGGCCCCGCGGCCCGCCGCTGCAGCCCGTCGTAGACAAGCCCTTTGGCGGCGTCGTTCTTCGGCAGGCCGGCGCTGCTCTCACCGGCGGACGCCGTGCCCATGAAGGCACCGGTCACGGCCAGGCCGAGCGCCGCGACGGCCGCGACGACCAGGCGGGTGGTTCGTTTTCGGGGCATGATTCGGACTCCCTGTCACAAGGGTGGGGGCGGGGCCGATGCGCATCGACGAAATCCTTTTCGGCACCCTGGCAGGACGAATCGCCCCGCGTCAATCCTTGTGACAGGATGTGCGGAGATTTAAGGTTCTCTACAACTCCCGAAACCTTTTCGCCGCCCCGACCCTCTGAAACTTTCCCCACCCGCCGCGACCCCGTCGCGTCCCGCGGGACCGTAGCTCAGAGGGCCGTGATCGAGTAGCGGATCCGGCTGTCATGGCGACCGGATCCGCTACTCGATCAAGCTGGGCGGCGAAGATCAGCAAGGGCTACCAGGCGATCGCCTGTTCCCACATTCGTACGTAAGCCTCGGCGCCGGACAGGAGTTGCTGGCGGAGCAGTGTGCTGTCGGGGCCGGCGCGCTGGATGAGGTCGGTGGTCCAGTCGGCGAAGAGGCCGTACTGCGCGGCGCCGTCGGTGTTGACGTCGAAGGTCCGCGAGCCGAAGACCTGCTTGCTGACCGTGGTGCCGTTCGGGGCGGTGAACGGGTAGATCAGCGGGGCGGATGAAGCGTCCGGGCGGGGGTTCGCCTGGTCGCCGAGGCCGTTGACGTCGGTGCCGTAGCCGTAGCCGGTGATGGCGTTGCCGTGCGGGGCGGCGCGGTTGGCACGCCACTCGCTCAGGAACTCCGGCACCGAGTTGGCGTAGGTGGCCACGAAGCCGCCGAGCGCGAGAATCCGGTCGATCATGGTCGGGTCGGACCAGCTGTGCACCGAGGTCACGCCCGGGTAGTGGGCGGCCGCGGCCATGTCGAGCACGGCCTGGGCGGTCTTCACGCTCATGTGGTCGACGTGGATGATCATGCCGCGTTCCATCATCCGCTGGATGAGGTAGCGGCCGAGGCTGGTCAGGCCGCGGGTGTTGCAGATCTTGCCGCTGGGGTAGACCGGCAGCACGGTGCCGGGCGGCAGGCTCAGCACCCCGAAGCTCAGCAGCCGGACGAGGTCGTCCTGCACGAGGGGCTGCTCGTTGTCGGACGGGCCGGTGCAGCTGGTCGCGGTCCACCAGTGGCCGGTGGACAGCAGGTTGCCGACGTTGACGAACGCCCCGGTGAGGCCCGCGTCGAAGCGGGTGCCGCCGAAGGCGTTGTCGAACTTGTGGATCGGGTACAGGCCGGAGACGCCGATCGCCTGCAGCTCGTCGAGACCGGCGTCGATCTGGGCGGTGGTGCACTGCGGGACGTCGTTGCTCTCGCGGCAGCCGAAGATCTCGGAGTTCTCGACGCCGATCGTGACGGCCAGCTTGCCCTGCGCGGCGATGCTGCGCACCTGGGCGGGCGTGGTCGCGATGCGGAACCAGCCCTTGCCGGCGCCGCCGTTCTGCGCGTCGATGTAGTCCTGCATCGAGTACAGGTAGCGGGACTGGACCCGGATCTGGTCCATCTCGTCGCAGGGGGTGTCGCGGAACGGGAAGAGCTCGCAGATCGACCGGTTCGCGACCAGCAGCGCGTTGAGCACCCGCTGGCCGGCCCGCCAGGACCGTTCGATGCCACGGTAGTACGACTGCTCGTGCAGCAGCGAGTTGTGCTGCGGCCAGTCGCCGAACGTCGGCCAGCCGTCCTCGGGTGAGTTCGCCGCGTCGGTGCCGCCGACGATGGCCTCGAAGAGCGCGCCGACGTTGAGGCTGCGGTGCGTGTCGCAGCCGGCGAGCGCGACCTGCACGCCGCCGGACGCCCACGCCTCGCCGCAGTGCATCTGCCCGCCGAACGCCGCGGCGGCCGTGATGTGGGCGTGCGCGTCGATCGTGCCGACGAGCCTGCCGCTGCCGTCGACGCCGGGCGCGGCGGTGCCGGTGACGCCCGGGTCGATGTCGGGCGGGGTGAAGCAGCCCGTCGCGGTCGCGAGGGCCACGGTGTACGACGTGCCGGCCGCGCCGAGGCTCCACAGGAACGAGCCCATGGTCTGGCCGGTGGCCGTGGCGGTGAACCGGTAGCGGTCGCCGGCCTTGGTGACGGTGAAGTCGGCCCGGTCCCCGTAGGAGTCGCCGGCCATGATGAAGCTGACGACGCTCTGGTACGCGGGCTTGCCGTCGGAGCCGAACAGCTCGTACCGGCCGAGCTGGGTGGCCTCCAGCCGGAACGGCGTGGCGCCGGAGGCGGAGGACGTGAAGCCGTACCCGGCTCCGCTGCGCACGACGTAGCCGGTCGCGCTGGAGCCGTTGAAGACCCGCAGCGTGGCGCAGGTGCCGTCGAGCGCGTCGGCGTTGGCGGTGATCGCGGCGGCGGAGGCCGGTGGTGCGGCCGCGACCAGTGCGGCCGCGACGGAGACGAGCAGTGTGGTGAGGAAGGCGGTCGGATGGCGTAGCGACAGGGACATAAGGCGGTGCCCCTTCATGCGTGCCGGAACGCGCGCTCCGGCGGCCGGTGTGAAGTCAGACCAGCGTCCGATAGGCAGCGGTCACTGTCAACAGGAAGCGAGAATCTTTCGGTTTTCCTGCCGCTGGGCCGCCGGTGCGCGGTACGGGCGTCAAACGCCGGCGGGGGAGTGGGTGGACAGGTCGGCGCGGATGCGGTCCAGCGTCGTGGCCATGGCCTTCGGCATCGAGCGGTCCCGGCCCGTGACCCGCTCGTAGAGGAGCATGCCGCGGCCCGCGCTGAGCGCCATCGTCTGCATGAGCCGGGTGCCGCCGGGCACGGGGGAGAGCTGGAAGCGCCAGGTGGTGCTGTCGAAGAAGGGGGCGCGCCACAGGGTGCGGAACGCGAACTCCTCGCCGGGCTTCGCGGTGGTCACCACGCACTCGCGGGTCCAGCGGGCGATGCCGTGGCGGCTCGACCCGCTGAAGCGGGCGCCGATCGCGGGGCCGGTCGCGGCGTCGTCCCACTCGCTGCGGTAGCACTCCGGGCTCCAGCGGCCCATGCGCGTGACGTCGGAGATCGCGGCGTACACGGCCTCGGGGCCGACCGGGATGACGACCTCCGCGCGGGCCGTCAGCGCGATGTCGGGGTTCGCCGGCGCGAGGTCGCCGTACGCGTCCTGGAGGCGGCGGGTGTACCGGCCGCGGGTGAGCCGCAGGATCATCCGCAGTGGGGCGCTGCGCAGCACGGGCCGGGCCAGCTCGGCGTCCGCGGTCATCACCCACGGCACGGCGAAGCCCATCCTGATCGGCAGCGCCTTGCGCATGGCCTTCTCCATGGCCGCGTGCCGCTTCGGGCTGATGCGCTCGGCGACGATCGGCACGACGACCGCCTCCTCCTCGGCGAGGTGCGGGGTCATCAGGTCCCGCAGCCGCACCGCGGCGTCGGCGAGGTCGGCGGCGCCGCCCGGGCCCTCCTGCAGGGCGGCCCGGATGGTGTCCATCAGGGGGTCCAGCTCGCCGTGGTCGTCGCTGAGCGCGTCCAGCTCCGCGGACGGTCCGACCGCCTCGCGCAGCATCGGCCACAGGAACCGGTCCTCGCCGACGTGGTGGTGGTGGATCATGTCGATCACGTCGCCGATGTGGGCGCGCAGCGCGGTGAGCTGGCGTGGGCCGGGCCGTCGCCGGCCGGCGGCGAAGTCTTGCGCGAATGTGGCGAGCCGGTCGAGCTCGACCCGGATCGCGGCGTGCATCAACAGGTATCCGGACTGGTCTGTCATCGTGTTCGCTCCTCGGTTATATTCGGTACAGCCACACTGTATTCGAGCCAGCAGGTATGGAGTCAATATCGTGGACACGACACAGAGCCGGGCGTACCGCTCACCGCGGCGCCAGGCGCAGGCCGAGGCGACCCGGGCCGCGATCGTGCGCGCCGCCGGGCGGCTGTTCGCCGAGCGTGGCTACGCCGGCACCACGATGCAGGCGATCGCCGACGAGGCCGGCGTCGCCGTCGAGTCGGTCTACAAGGCCGGCTCCAAGGCGCAGCTGCTGCGCCGCGCCCACGAGGAGGCGGTGGCCGGCGACGACCGGCCGATCGCCCTGTACGACCGGGACGAGGTGCGCGCCGCGCTCGCCGTCGACGACCAGCGGGAGCTGATCCAGGCGTTCGCCCGCACCGTCGCGGACCGGGCGCAGACGCTGACCCCGATCAGCCGGGCCTTCGTCCAGGCCGCCGGCGCCGACCCGGCGATCAACGAGACGTGGGAGGAGCTGGAGGAACAGCGCCTCACCGACATGCGCCGGCTCGTGGAGTCCGTCGCCGCGCTCGGTCCGCTGCGCGACGGGCTGAGCGTCGAGCACGGCGGCACGCTGCTGTGGACGGTGCTCAACCATCAGTCCGGCTGGCTGGTCGCGCACCATCTGCGCTGGGACGACAAGCAGGTCGCCGACTGGATGGCGGAGCTCGTCACCTGCCTGCTGCTCCCAGCCGCATAGGCAGCAGCGCGTCGAGCTCCGCGGCCGGCACGGCCTTGGAGAAGTGGAAGCCCTGACCGACCTCGCAGCCCAGGCGGTGCAGCTCCGCGGCCTGTTCGGCGTGCTCGATGCCCTCGGCGACCACGCCGAGCCCCAGCGCGGCGGCCAGGTCGAGGATCGCCCGCGCCAGCGCGGACTGCTCGGCGCCGGCCGCGACCCCGTCCACGAACGGCTTCGGGATCTTCAGGACGTCGATCGGGAAGTCGTGCAGGCGGGACAGCGACGAGTAGCCGGTGCCGAAGTCGTCGACGGCCAGCTGCACGCCGAGGGCCTTCAGCTCGCCGAGGCGGTGCTGGGCGACCTCCGCGTCCTCCTGCAGCAGCGACTCCGTGATCTCCAGCGTGAGCAGGTGCGGCGCCAGCCCCGACCGGGCGAGCGTCTGCTGCACGTACAGGACGACCGCGGGATCCTGGACCTGCCGCGGCGACAGGTTGACGCTGATCTTCAGCCCGGGCCACGCGGCCGCCTGGCGGCAGGCGGCCTCCAGGACCGTGTAACCGAGCGGCAGGATCAGCCCGCTCTCCTCGGCGAGGGGGATGAACCGGTCCGGCGGGATGAACCCGTGTCGCGGATGCGGCCAGCGTACGAGCGCCTCGGCGCCCACGATCGCACCGTCGGACAGGTCGACGAACGGCTGGTAGTACACCTGCAGCTCGTGCCGCTCGACGGCGCCGCGCAGGTCGTCGGCGAGGTCGAGCTTCTCCAGCAGGCCCGCGTGCATGCTCGGGGCGAAGTAGGCGAACCGGTTGCGCCCCTGCCGTTTCGCCATGTGCATCGCCACGTCGGCGTTGCGCAGCAGCTCGTCGGCGTCGGGGAGCCGGTCGGGGTCGGGCAGCGCGATGCCGACGCTCGCCTGCGGCTGGATCTCCCGGCCGCCGATCGACAGCGGCTGGCGCAGCGTGGCGAGGATCCGTTCGGCGACCCGGGCGGCCTCGGCGGCGTCGTCGAGGTGCTCCAGCAGCATCGCGAACTCGTCGCCGCCGAGGCGGGCGGCGGTGTCGGCGGAGCGCAGGCACGTGCGCAGCCGGTCGCCGACGGACCGCAGCAGGGCGTCACCGGCCGAGCGGCCCAGGGAGTCGTTGACGGTCTTGAAGTCGTCGAGGTCCACGACGAGGACGGCGATGTGCTGGTACGGGGTCCCGCGCCGCTCCAGCGCGTGGTGCACCCGGTCGGCGAGCAGGGCACGGTTGGCCAGGCCGGTCAGCTCGTCGTGGAACGCCCGGTGGGTGAGCTGCTCCTCCAGGGCCTTGCGTTCGGTGATGTCGCGGGTGGTCAGCAGGTAGCCGCTGACGTCGGCGTCGTCGACGACCCGGCCCACGGTCTCGGTCACGATGTACTGCCCGCTGGCGCGCTGCAGCCGGCACTCGATGGGCCCGACCCGGCCGTTCTCGTCGCCGTCGTTGCCGAGCAGGACCAGGACCCGCTGCCGGTCGTCAGGGTGGACGAGGTCGGTCAGCGACGTGCCGAGCAGCGCTTCAGGATGGTGATCCAGCAGTGAGCGCACCGACGGCGTCACGTACTGGATGGTCGCGTCCCGGCCGCAGATCGACAGCACGTCGGTGACCTGCTCGGTGAGCCGCTGGAACCGGTCCTCGGCGCGCTGCCGCTGGACGTCGCGCAGCGCCGCCATCAGGTCCGCCATGCGGATCAGGATCAGCACGAAGAGCACGCACGACGCGGCCAGGAACACCGCCAGCTCCGCCACCGCCGCCGACTCGACCGTGATCACGGCCGGGATGAGCAGGGCGGCGACCGCGAGCAGCACCGCGAAGCGGCCGCTGGTCAGCCGGGCCGGCCCCGGCGCCACGGGCTCGTCGAGCCGGCGCATGTCCGGGTGCAGGGCGGCGCAGCCGATCCCGAGGTAGAACACGATCCAGCCGGCGTCGACCCAGCTGCCGGCGTGGAACTGGTCCCGCAGCGACTGCCACGCGAAGATCGCGTCGAAGCTCAGCAGCGTGAGGATGCTGCCGAGCAGCAGCCAGAACGGCGCCCCGCGGGCGGTCCGGCCGCTGCCGAGCCGGGCCAGGACCGCCAGCACCAGCCCGTCGCCGAGCGGGTACGCCACCTGCGTGGCCCGCTCCAGCATCGTGCCGCCGATGGCGTCGTCGAGATACGGGCCGATCAGGAACACCCAGGTCAGCAGCGACATGCCGACGGTGACGATCGCCGCGTCGAGCAGCGCGGCGCGGTCACCGCCAGGGCTGCGCCGCCGGACCAGGATCACCAGGGCCGCGGCGAGCATCGGGTACAGCGCCAGGTAGCACATGTCGGCGAGCGACGGCCCGGCCGGCTGCCGGTGCTCGACCAGCTGCGGCCAGTAGAACAGCGCCGCCCCGACGGCGTACAGCGCCAGCCCGGCGGCCGCGAGCACCCATGGCAGCGGCCGCGCCGGGCGGTGCCGGGCCACACCGGCCGCCACCGCGACCGCCGACGACGCCGAGATCACCGTCCACAGCACCGCCCGCAGCGGCGAGTCGGGCGTGAGGTAGTACGCCGCACTGAGCGTCACAACCACGCACGCGTACGCCCGGACCAGCACGGACACCCCCTCTCCCACCCAATTGATCGGCCGCCGCGGGGCCGGGTTTACGAAGTCGCACCAACGCGGCAACCCGGAACGCCGCGCCGCCCGTCCCACAGGGGTGAAGACGTCGGACGAAGCAGAGTTCCGCGACTACGCGGGGCCACGGATGGCCACCTGGCGCCGGACCGCGTTCCTGCTGTGCCGCGACTGGCACCTCGCGGACGACCTCGTGGCGACGGTGCTGGACAAGCTGTTCCGGCAGTGGCACCGCCGGGACTCGATCCACAGCCTCGACGCCTACGTCGGCGGCATGCTCGCCCGCGCCGTCGTCGACGAGCACCGCCGCCCGTGGCGGCGCGAGGTGCCCGGCGACGACCTTCCGGCACCCGACCCGCCACGGCACGCCGACGCGACCGTCGAGCGGCTGACCCTCGACACCTACCTGGCGCAGCTCGGCCCGCGGCGGCGGGCCGTGCTGGTGCTGCGCTTCTACTGCGACCTCTCCGTCGAGGAGACCGCCGAGATCCTCGGCGTCTCCGTCGGCACCGTGAAGAGCCAGACCGCCCGCGGCCTGGAGACCCTGCGCGCCCTCGCCGCGCCACCGACCCCGACCCCGGTCCCGACCGTCAGGCAGGCATGATGAGCCACCAGCAGCTGTTCGACACCGTCCTCAGCGACGAGCCCCCGGCCCGCGACACCCTCGACACGCTCGTGCGCCGCTCCCGGCGCCGGGTCCGGCACCGCCGCCTCGCGACCGCCGGCGGCGGGGTGGCCCTCGCCGCGTTCGCCGCCGCGCTGATCCTGCCGGGGGCGGCGCCACCGGCCCTGACCGGCGCCCCGCCGAACACGTTTCCGACCGCGCCGGAGCAGACGGCGAGCGGCCTGCTCGGGCTGAAACCGGTCGAGCCCCTCGAGTCCGCCGTCGAGCGGCTCGCCGGGACGGTCCCGGTGGTGGTGGCGCAGGTCGTCCCGGGGGCGCGGGTCGTCGGGCGCCCCACCGTGGAGCGGCGGGTGGTGCCGGCCGCCGCCGACTCGCTCGAGGAGACCTACGCGTACGTGGTGACCGCCGACGTGACCGCCGGCGGCGTGACGGGCGCGCTGCGGATCACCATGGTGCGGCAGTACGCGGCGTCGGTGACCACCTCGTGCCACCCTGCCCGCACGATCACCGTCAAGCCGGACCTGCTGCCGCCGTACACGGCGTACGCGTGCATCCCGGAGGACGGGGTTCCGTCGTACACGACGGAGACCCACCGCGACGAGCGGCCCGGCATGATCCGCAACGTGGCGCGGCAGGAACGCGGCGACGGCAGCACCGTCGAGGTGTCCGTCAGCAACGAGCCGTCGCTGACCGGCAACCCGCCCCTGACCGGCGAGCAGGCCGTCGAGATCGCCCGCGACCCGAGGCTCACCCTGTACCCCGCCTGACCCGGTCGGGTGGACACGGCCGCCACATCACCGGCGTGTCCGGACAAAACGGGCATACTCGTCGCTGTGCAGAGACGCTGGACCCTGCTCGCCTGCGCGCTGCTGCTGCTGACCGCGGCGGCGTGCGGCGGGGCGGACGACACGGACACCGCGGGCGGCCTGCCGGCGAGCGCCGGCGGGTCGCAGGTGTGCGTCCCGTCGGCGGTCACGCCGTCGGCGGCCCCGTCAGGCGCGGCGGCCACCCCGGCCGTGGCCGAGGTGCAGGCGTTCCTGGGGACGCTCACCGAGTCGCAGCGGACCCAGGCCCTGCACGACGACGTCCTGGACGCGAAGCGGTGCAGCTGGTCCAGCCGGCCCGACGGCGAGTTCACCGGGCGCACCGGCCTGCGGCTCGGTGACCTCGGCGACGCGCAGCAGGCGGCCGCGCTCGCCGCGCTGCGCGGCGTCCTGTCCGCCGGCGGCTACGCCAAGGTGCTGCGGCTGATGGACGCCGAGGACGGAGGGCGCGACGGCTTCCACATCGCGCTGTTCGGCCAGCCGTCCGGGACGCAGCGGTGGACGCTGCAGTTCGGCGGCCCGCACCTCGCGGTGCACGTGACGACGGGCGGCGGCACGGTCAGCGTCTCGCCGTACTTCAGCAGCGCGCCGCCGGCGGCCACCACCGCCAGCGGCAGGGCGGACAAGCCGTCGGCGCGCCGATCGCCGTCGCGGGAGCCGAGCCCGGACGTGTTCGCGCTGTTCAAGTCGCTCACGATCGAGCAGCAGGCCGGTGCCAGGCTGCCCGGCACCTACGACGACGTCGTCATGGGACCCGGCGCCGACACCGGCTATCCGGTGCGGGCGGGCCTGCCGTACCCGAGACTCGACGCCGGACAGCAGGCCATGGTGCGGGCCGTCATCAAGGGCCTGGTCGGGGATGCCGCCGCCGAGCTGGCGCAGCCGCTGCTCGACCTGTACGCGACGCAGCTGGACCAGACCACGATCGGCTACGCCGGCACGGCCGACCCGAGGAGCGAGAACGCGTACTTCCGCATCGACGGCCCGCGGCTGTGGCTGGAGTGGGCAAGCACGCCCGCGGGCGGGCTGCATCAGCACGCCCTGTACCGCGACAAGCAGCTCGACTACGGCACGGGTGCCGGATGATCCGCCGCCTCCTGCAGGCCGCCGCGCTCGCGGCCGTCATCCTCGTCCTCCAGGCGTTCCTGCCGGCGTCCGCGCACGCGCACGACCCCGGCACGACGCTGCTCTCCGTCGGGTCCTCGGGCGACACCGACCTGGAGATCACGGCGCAGATCCCGCTGTCGCGGATCGACCTGGCCTACCACACCCGGCTCGACTCCGACCCGGCCCCGGCCGTGCGGGCATCCGCGAACTGGCTGGCCACCGTGGTCCGCGACCGGGTCCGGCTCACCGCCGCGGACGGCGCCACCTGGCCGGTCACCGTCGACGACGTCGCCGCGGACCGGCAGCGCGGCCTCAACACCGCCCGGGTCCGGCTCACCGCCGCGCTGCCCGCCGCCGCCACCCGGGCCCGCTCCGCCGAGCTGCGGTGGGACGTGGTGACGGACGTCGTCTACTCGCACAAGGTCCTCGTCACCGCCGACGGGCGGACCTCGCTGCTCACCCACCAGACCCCGGTCGTGCGGCTCGCCGTGCCCGCCCCGCCACCGGCGTCCGTGCCGGCGGCGTCGATGCTGCACGCCGGCTTCGAACACTTCCGGCAGGGCGCCGACCATCTGCTGTTCCTGTGCGTGATCGCCCTCGCGGCCGCCCGCCGCTCGCTGCGCCGCGCCCGGCTGTGGGCCAGGGTCACGCTCATGGCCGGGATCACCGCCATGTTCACCGCCGGGCACTCCGTGAGCCTCGCGCTCGCCTCGCTCGGCTGGGTGTCGCTGCCCACCCGGGTCGTGGACGCGGGCATCGCGCTCACCATCGTCGTGGCCGCCGCCCACGCGGTGCGCCCGGCCCTGTCGGCGCGCACCGAGCTGGCCCTGACCGCCGCCTTCGGGCTCGTCCATGGTCTGGGGTTCGCCGGTACGTTGCAGCGCCTCGCCCTGACCGGCACCGACCTCATCCTGCCGCTGCTCAGCTTCAACCTCGGCCTGGAGGCGGCGCAGCTGCTCGCGCTGGCGCTCATCGCCGTGCCGATCGCCGTGCTGGCCCGCTCCCCGGCGGTGTCGGTGACCCTGGCCGCGTCGGCCGCGGCGGTGGCCACCGGCTGGGTCGTGGAGCGGGCGTTCGACCTGACGAACCCGGTCCAGCCGCTCACCGGCATGCTGCTCGGCACCCCGGAACGCCTGGCCAGCGCCCTCTTCGCCGCCACCGCCGTCCTGCTGATCGCCAGGGCGACCCGCCCGGAGGATGCCCCGCGCGAGCTTCCGTGATCCGGAAGACTTCTGGTCGCCAGAACGACAAGAAGTCTTCCGGATCATGCGGGGTCAGGACGCGAGGCGGTGCAGCAGGAGCGCCGTCATCGCCCGGACGCCGACGCCGATGGCGCGCTCGTCCGCGGTGAAGTCGAGCGCGTGCGGCACGCCCTGCTCGCCGACGCCGAGGTAGAACATCGTGCCGGGCATCCGGTGCAGGAATAGCGCGAAGTCCTCCCCGCTGAACGGCCACGCGGCGTGCATCGTCATGACCGCGTCGACGCCCGGCTGCTCGCGCAGGTGCGCCGCCGCCGCCTCGGTCAGCTCGGGCGAGCAGACCATGGCGGGGAACGGCGGCTCGGGGAACGTGATCCGCGCGCCCGCCTCCGTGGCCAGCCGCCGCAGGTCGTCGCGCAGCTCGGGGTGGCGCTCCTCGGGCCAGGCCCGCACCCAGACGTCGGCGGTGACCGGGTCCGCGTCCGCCGCCAGCTGCGACCCGGTCAGGACGAACCGGGCCAGCGGCCCGTCCGGGGTCTGCAGCGCGGCCAGCAGCTCGACGAAATCCGCGTCGGACTCGGGGCGCCGTACCGTCGACATCGCGGCGATCCGGTCCAGCAGCGCGCGTCCCGCGTCGGCGCCGGGCAGCTCCAGGTGGCACACGTCGAGCCCGGAAAGCCCGGCGCCGGGCATGGCGGCGAACACGCCGACCGGCAGGGGCCCGCAGTGCAGCGCGTACGCCTCCTCCGGCAGGTGCGGCTCCAGGACCCCGTCGTCGAGCATCGCTCTGGCGCCCTCCAGGGTCTCCTCCGCCGGCTGGAACACCACCACGACCCGCCCCGCGAACCGGTCCCGCAGCCCGGCCAGGACCTCGGCCACGCCGACCCCGACCACGGTGTGCACGTCGTGCCCGCAGATGTGCGCGCCGGCAGTGCCCTGCTCGACCGCCACGGCGTCCATGTCCGCCCGGTACAGCAGCGTCCGCCCCTCCCGTGCGCCTTCGACCACGGCGACGACGCCGTGCCCGCCGACCCCGGTCCGCACGTCCAGGCCGGCGGCGCGCAGCCGCTCGGCCACCAGCCCGGCCGTCCGCCGCTCCTCACCCGCCAGCTCCGGCCACCGGTGGATGTCCCGCCGCAGCCCGATCAGCGCCTCGTCCAGCGTCGCCGCCACCGCGTCGATCCGCGCGCCCGTCATCGCTGCGCCTGGGCGATCACGCCGCGGACGTACTCGGGCTGGGAGACGTGCCACAGGACGATCGGGCGCGGACGGCGGCGACGGCGGTTGACGTTGACGCCGGCCTCGTTGAATGCGTCCGTGAGGCCCGGGAACTCGCCGAACGCGATGCTGCCCGTGCCGCCGCGGGGGCGGTCCCGCACGACCGGCGGGGCGAGGGTGCTCAGATACGCCTCCGTGCGGCGCGTGAACGGCCGCCGCGACACCTCGACGACGCGGCGGTCCGTCACCGTGTACGTGGTGGAGCGCAGCCGCAGCGCCCGCACCACCAGGCGACCGGCGACGAGATACAGCCCGTACAGGATGAACGGGATGCCCCAGAGCACGAAGAACCCCGGCGCCCCGCCCCGCATCGCGGTCCGCTCCCAGAACACGGCGAAGCCCAGGAAGAACAGCGACATCGGCACGAGGAACAGGTCGGACCGGTCGAACAGCGGGTGGTGCTGCGGTTCACCGGTCCACAGGATCCGCTCGCCGGCGTTGAGCGTGATGTCAGCGGTCACGCGGGCATTGTCCGTCAGGTCCGGCCGGCGCGATGTCCCCCGGTCACGGGCCGGTGGCCACCGGACGGTCGGGGTCGGCGATCCATTCACTCCACGATCCCGCGTACAGGCGCGGCGTGAACCCGGCCAGTTCGAGGGCGAGGACCTCGTGGGCGGCGGTCACCCCGGAGCCGCAGTAGGCCGCGACCGGCCGGTCGCCGGTGACGCCCAGCGCCACGAACCGGTCCCGCAGTTGTGCCGGCGGCAGGAACAGCCCGTCGGGGTCGCTGTTGTCGAACGTCGGCGCCGAGACCGCGCCCGGGATGTGGCCGGCGACCCGGTCGAGCGGCTCGACCTCGCCGCGGAACCGGGGCCCGAGCCGCGCGTCGAGCAGGACGCCGCCCTTGAGGAAGTCCGGCACCTCGTCGACGGTCAGCAGGTCGTCGCGGGCGTCGCCGGCGGTGAAGTCGCCGGGCGGGACCGGCACGGGGTCGCCGGACCCGGTCGGTCGGCCGGCCCGGATCCACGCGGCGATGCCGCCGTCGAGGACCCGGACGTCGTCGTGGCCCCAGTGCCGCAGCATCCACCACAGCCGGGCCGCCACCGACGCGTCCCGGTCGTCGTAGACGACCACGGAGGCGCCGGAGTCCACGCCGAGCCGCCGCATCGCCGCCTGGAACGCCGCGGCGGTCGGCAGCGGGTGCCGGCCGCCGGAGCCGGGCGGTGCGGCGAGGTCGGTGTCGAGGTCGACGAACCGGGCGCCCGGCAGGTGCGCGGCCCGGTAGCGCTCCAGCGCCGGAGGCGGCTGCGGGGTCCACCGCGCGTCGAGCAGCAGGACGCCGTCCCCGACATCCTCAACCTGAACGAGTGGACCCATCAGACCGACCTCCGACGTGTAGCGACCAGAAGGTGATCCTATGCGCAGGCGGCGTCGGTGCCGGCCACGTTGACCGCCGTCCACGCCAGCTGCACCGCCTTGTACTCCGCGCCGCAGCTGCCGTACAGGTCGGCGGCGGCCTGGAGGGTGTAGGCGCGGGCGGTGTTGCCGGGGTTCTCGGTGCTGACGTAGCTGGTGTTGGAGATGAAGTACACGTCCAGCGCCCGGTACCAGATCTTCTCCGCCTTGGCCCGGCCGATGCCGGTGACGGCGCCCGCGTTGCCGCAGATCGGCGACGTGCCGAAGGCGGTCTTGCCGGTGCCCTCGGCGAGGTTGAAGTAGAAGTGGTTGCCCACGCCCGAGGACAGGTGCGGGTCGACGTTCGGGGTCTCGGCGGACCAGCAGCTGTGCGACCTGCCGTCCAGCGCCGGGTCGAACATGTAGCGCAGCGGCGTGCCGTTGCCGAAGATGTCGATCTTCTCGCCGATCAGGTAGTCGCCGGGGTCGGCGGGGTTGGCGGCGTAGAACTCGACCATGTTGCCGAAGATGTCGCTGGTCGCCTCGTTGAGCCCGCCGGATTCGCCGGTGTAGGTGAGGTCGCCGGAGACGCTCTTCTCGGTGATGCCGTGGCTCATCTCGTGCCCGGCGATGTCCAGCTGGACCAGCGGATGAGCGTTGCCGCGGCCGTCGCCGTAGGTCATCCGGCCCTTGTCCCAGAACGCGTTGACGTACTCGTCGCCGAAGTGCACCCGCGACGGCACCCCGCGGCCGTTGTTGTTGATGCCGCGGCGGCCGTGGACGGTCTTGAAGTAGTCGTAGGTGGTCGCGGCGCCGTAGGCGGCGTCGACGGCGGCCGAGGCCGGGTCGTCGTTCGTGCCGGTGCCCCAGGTGTTGTCGGCGTCGGTGAAGAGCTTGCAGCTGCCGTTCTCGTCCTCCTGGTGCGCCATGTCGCAGACGGTGCCGCGGCCGCGCGTGGTGTCGGTGAGCCGGAACGTGGTGCCGAACCGCTGGGTGTCGATGCTGACCTTGCCGCTGTACAGGCTGTTGCCGGTGCCGGCGATCGTCTCGACCTCGTCCCAGGAGCGGACGACCCCGCCGGTGTGGGCGTCGGTGAGCACGTGCAGCCGCGACGGGGTCTGCCCGTCCTTGGCGACGCCCTCGACGACGCTCTCCCAGGTCAGCCGGCCGGTGCCGGTCGACGCGTCGACCAGCAGGCGGGGCGCGCCGGCGCCGGCGACCTTGCCGGTGAAGTGTGCCTTCGCCGCGGCCAGGGCGTCGGTGGCGGAGATCTTCGGCGTGACGTCGACCTGCAGCGGCTTGACGAGGCTGTTGGAGGCGCCCTTGTACGTGCCGCCGGGGCCGGTGTGCACGACGATGTCGCCGCCGTAGACGCGCAGCCCGCGGTAGGTGCGGGTGAACCGGACGTGGGAGCCGCCGCCGGCGCCGTCGACGCGGCTGCCGTAGAACGCGAACCGGTCCTCCGGCGTGGCCCGGACGTCGCCGCCGTGCGTGTCGAGGGCCTTGCGGGCCGGCGCGGCGGCGGGGTCCGCGGCCTCGGCCTGGGACGGGTCGACCGACGGCTCCGGGGAGGCCTCCTGCGACTCGTCGGAGGAGGCAGCGGCGCCGGAGGCGCCGGCGGACGGGGTGGACTGCGATGTAGGTGTGCATCCGGCCACCGCGACGGCGGAGACCGCCGCGACGACCGTGAGGAAATGGCGAACAGACATGGGATACAGAACGCAGGTTTCACATTGCCGGTTCGGCCGGGCGCAGGTCTTTGGCACGAAGCCGGGAGTTGCGTCGGGCACCTGTCGGATGGTTGACGCCGCCCGATATGTTCGTGGGCATCATCGAGACGGGGAGATGTGTGTTGGCAACCGCGCGGCGTCGACTCATCCGCCGGGCCGCCACGAGCCCGGGCCGGCTCACCACGCTGACCGCCGCCGTGGTCGTGCTCGCCGTCGCGTTCGGGCTGGCCGGGGTGCTCACCATGCGGGCCGGGGTGGGTCTGGTCAGCGACGTGACCGACCGCAGCGGGCCGCTCAGCCTGCAGGCGCAGGACATCTACCGGTCGCTGTCAGACGCCGACGCGACCGCCGCCAGCGCGTTCCTCGCCAACGGCGTCGAGCCGGCGGAGCTGCGCAAGCGGTACCTCGACGACATCGCCAGGGCGTCGTCGGCGCTGACGGCCGCGCTGCACAACGCCGAGGGGCGCAGCGCGGCGGCGCTCGGCGTCCTGGTCCGGCAGATCCCGGTCTACACCGGCCTGGTCGAGTCGGCTCGCACGTACAACCGGCAGGGCATCCCGCTCGGCGGCGCCTACCTGCGGGAGGCGTCGGCGCTGATGCGGCAGACGATCCTGCCGGCCGCCCAGGACCTGTTCCGGGCCGAGGCCGCGCGCCTCGGCGACGCGCAGCGGGCCGTCGCCCGGTGGCCGTGGACGGTGACCCTGCTCGGGTTGGCGCTGCTGGGCGTGCTGCTGCTGACCCAGCTGTACGTGACGCGCCTGACCAACCGGCGGCTCAACCGCGGCATGGTCCTCGCCACGGTCGCCGCCCTCGTCGCGTGCGGCTGGCTCGCGGTCGCCTCCGCGGGCGCGGCCGGCCACATCAGCGAGGGCCGCGACGCCGGGTCCGAGCAGGTCGGGTTGCTCGCCGAGGCGAGGATCACGGCGCTGCAGGCCCGCGCCGACGAGGGGCTGACGCTGATCGCCCGCGGCGACGGCAAGGCGTTCGAGCAAGACTTCACCGCCATGATGGAGCGGCTGGCCGGGCAGGACGGCCTTCTGCAGCGGGCGCGTGACCAGGCGCCCGACGCGGCGGCCCGGTCCGCGGTGGAGGCCGCGCAGCGGCACGCCGCCGACTGGCTGGCCATCCACCGGCAGGTCCGCTCGCTCGACGACGGCAGCCGGCACGCCGAGGCGGTCACCCTGGCTACCTCCGGCGACGCCAGCGCGGCCGCCGCGGCCGGCCGGCTCGACGCGGCCCTCGCCGAGGGGATCGCCGGCAGCGGGCGGCACTTCGACCGGGAGGCGGCCGGCGCCGGGGACGCGCTCGGCGGCGCCGACGTGGCCGTCGCGCTGCTCGCCCTCGCCGTCGCGGCGGCCGCCGCGTTCGGCCTGAACCAGCGGATCGCGGAGTACCGATGAAGAAGCTCGCCGTGGCGGCCGCCGCCGTGCTCGTCCTCGCCGGCTGCGGGCAGACCCCGGCGGCGCCGCAGGCCGACAGCTCGGCCGCCGCGGCGGTGCCCCGGCCGCTGAACGTGCAGGACCCGGCCGTGCCGCCGTCGCCGCCGGCCACGCCGCCGCCGGCGTGCGACCCGCGGGCCAGCCTCCGGCCGCCGGCGACACTGCCCGCGCCCGGGAAGATGCCGGCCGGCTCGGCCATGGCGACGATCGCCGCGCGGGGCCGGCTGATCGTCGGCATCGACCAGAACGCGTACCTCACCAGCTACCGCGACCCGGTCACCGGCCAGGTCGTCGGCTTCGAGATCGACATCGCCCGGGAGATCGCCCGCGCGCTGCTCGGCGACCCCGACGCGATCCAGTGGCGGGCGATCACCACCGCCGACCGGATCCCGGTCCTGCAGCGGCGCGAGGTCGACATGGTCATCCGCACGATGACCGCCACCTGCGAGCGGATGCAGCAGGTCGCGTTCTCCACCGAGTACCTGACGTCCGGGCAGCGGCTGCTGGTCAACCGCGGCTCCGGCATCAAGGACTTCGCCGACCTCGGCGGCCGCAAGGTGTGCGCGACGCGGGGCAGCACCAGCATCGTCACGATCATGAAGCAGCCGTCGAAGCCGGTCGCCGTCGCCACCGACAGCACCCTCGACTGCCTGGTCATGCTGCAGCAGGGGCAGGTCGACGCGGTGTCCACCGTGGACGTGCTGCTGCTCGGCCTCGCCGCGCAGGACCCTGGCACCGAGGTCGTCGGCGCCCGGATCAGCGACGAGCCGTCCGGTGTCGCGATGCCGCTGGAAACGCCCGACCTGGTCCGCTTCGTCAACGGCGTCCTGGACCGCATCCGGGCCAACGGCACCTGGACCACCATCTACAGCACCTGGTTCGCCAAGTACGGCCCGGTGCCGTCGCCGCCGCCCGCGAAGTACGTGGACTGACCGACCATGGTCACCGCCACCGACCGCGCCGTCGCCGACCTGACTGCCGCGCACGACCGGCTCGCGGCCGCGCTGTACACCGTGGACACCCACCCGGCGCAGGTGCTGCGCGACGTGCCGTTGCACGGCGCCACCGCCGCCGCGTGGCCCGGCGCCGACGTCGCCCGGCTGTGGTCCGGGTTCGTCGCCGTCCGCGACGTCCTGGAGCAGCTGCGGGCGCTCAAGGGGCGCTCCCGCGACGTCGCCACCGCCCGCATCCTCACCACACCCGTCGCCACCGACCCGCTCGACGGCCTGCCCTCACTGCCGCCGGCCGCCCTCCTCGCCGACCTCGAACAGCGGTGTGCCGGGACGGTCGCGGTCCTCGACCGCATCGAGGCGGCCCGCACGGCGCTCACCGGCCGGATCATCGAGCTCGACACGGCCCTCGAGGCGGCCGTCGCCGCGCACCACCGGGTCGGCGCCGACCACACCCCGACCACCGGACCGCTCCAGCAGCGGCTGCGGCAGGTGTACGGCGCCGCGCTCGGCGACCCGCTCACGATCGACGAGCCGGCCTGGACGGCGCTGCGCGACGACCTCACCGCCGTGGTCCGGCGGCTCGCCGACCTCGCCGCGCTGCGCACCGCGCTGCCGGCCCGGCTGACCCGGCTCGACACGCTCCTGGACGCGCTCACCGCCGCCGAGCAGCGGGCGCGCCAGGCGTACGCGGCCGCGGCCGAGAAGATCGCCGACCCCGGCCTGCCGGACCCGCCGGACGTCCACGACCGGTTCGCCGGCGAGGTCGCCGCCGCCGTCCGCGCCACCGACGCGCTCGACCTGGACGGCTGGCCGGCCCTCGACCGGCGGCTCACCGCCCTCGACCGCGACCTGACCGCCGCCGTCACCGCCGCCGAGGACCGGGCCACCGCGGCGACCGGCCTGCTCGACCGGCGCCTCGAGCTCCGCGGCAGGCTCGAGGCGTACCGGGCGAAGGCGGTCCGCCTCGACCGCGTCGAGGACCCCGCGCTGATGTCGCGGTATCAGGCCGCCCGCGACCTGCTGTGGACCGCGCCCTGCGACCTGCGGGCGGCGACCAGGGCCGTGTTCGCCTACCAGCAAGCGCTGTCCACCGAAGGGACCACGACATGAGGTGTACGCGTGCCGGCTGCCCGGGCTCGTACGACGAGGACGGCTACTGCGACGAGTGCGGCCACAAGCAGGCCGGTGTCACGGCTCCCGTCACAGCTCCCGTCACAGAGGCCTCGACGCCTTCCGCGCCGAGCTCGTCGTCGGGCCGCACGACCGGCCGCGGGCGGGGCGCGCCGGTCCTGGCCGCGCTGCCCGTCGTGCCGCGCCGCGACCCCGCCGCCGCGGTGCTGCCCGACCCGCAGGTGCCGGAGCACCGCCGGTTCTGCGGCAACTGCGAGCAGCCCGTCGGCCGCGCCCGCGGCGACCGGCCCGGCCTCGTCGAAGGCTTCTGCACGAACTGTCGCACCCAGTACAGCTTCCGGCCGTCGCTCCCGCCGGGCGCGGTCGTCGCGGGCCGCTACGAGGTGCTCGGCGCCATCGCGTACGGCGGCCTCGGCTGGATCTACCTCGCCCGCGACCGCAACGTCGGCGACGAGGTCAGCGACCGCTGGGTCGTGCTGAAGGGCCTCATCGACTCCGGCGACCCCGACGCCACCGCGGCCGCGATCACCGAACGCCGCTTCCTGGTCGAGGTCGACCATCCGTCGATCGTGAAGATCTACGACTTCGTGTCGCACCCCGACCCGCGCAGCGGCGACCGCGTCGGCTACATCGTCATGGAGTACGTCGGCGGCCTCTCGCTGCGCGACATCTTCCTCGCCCGCCCGGTGACCGGCGGGGTCCGCCAGCCGCTGCCGCTGCCGCAGGTCATCGCCTACGCGTGCGAGATCCTGCCGGCGCTGGGTTACCTGCACGAGCGGGAGCTGCTGTACTGCGACTTCAAGCCCGACAACGCGCTGCACACCGACCAGCGGGTCAAGCTCGTCGACCTCGGCGCCGTGCGACGCGTCGACGACGACGTCAGCGCCGTGTGGGGCACGGTCGGCTACCAGGCGCCGGAGGTCGCCACCGCGGGCCCGTCCGTCGCCTCCGACCTCTACACCGTGGCCCGGGCGATGGCGGTGCTCAGCTTCGACTTCCGCGGCTTCACCACCACGTTCGTCGACCGCCTCCCCGACCCGGCGACGGTGCCGTTGCTGTCGCAGCAGGAGTCGTATCACCGGCTGCTGCTGCGCGCCACGGACCCCGAGCCGGGCCGCCGGTTCGGCTCCGCCGCGGAGATGGCCGAGCAGCTCACCGGCGTCCTGCGGCAGGTACTCAGCGCCGCCGACGGCCAGCCCCGCCCGGCGGTGTCGAGCCAGTTCACCGGCGAACGCAAGGCCTTCGGCACCGCGGCGGGCGTCGTCACGGCGGTCTCGACGTCCGGCGACGGGCTCGACGGCGCCGAGGTCGTCGCGGCCCTGCCCGTCCCGACCGTCGACCCCGCCGACCCGGGGGCGGCGCTGCTCGCCACGATGCAGACCGCCGATCCCGAGATGCTGCAGGCGGCCCTGGCCTCCGCCGGCGCCGACGGGGTCGAGGTCGCCCTCGCCGTGGTCCGCGCCCGCATCGCCGCCGGCGACCTCGCCGGGGCCGCCGCCGACCTTGACACGATCACCGACGCGATCACCGACGCCGACTGGCGGGTCGACTGGTACCGCGGCATGGCCGCCCTCGCCGGCGGCCGTCCCGCGGACGCCAGGGCCGCGTTCGACGCCGTCTACGCCGCGCTGCCCGGCGAGCTCGCCCCGCAGCTGGCGCTCGCCGCCGCCGCGGAGGCCGGCGGCGACACCGACACCGCCCTGCGGCTGTACGCGGCGGTCTGGCGCACCGACCACGCCTTCGTCAGCGCCGCGTTCGGGGTCGCCCGGATCCTCGCCGACCGCGACGACCTGGCGGGCGCGGTCGCGATCCTCGACGCGGTCCCGGACAGCTCCAGCCACAGCGTGCCGGCACAGGTCGCCGCGGTCCGGGCACGCCTCGCCGCCCCGGCCGACCGGCTCGCGGAGGCCGACCTGCTCGACGTCTCGGGCCGGGTCGAACGCCTCGGCCTCGACGTCGAGCGCCGCGCCCGCCTCACCGTCGAGGCGCTGCGCGCCGCGCTCACCTGGGTCCAGGCCGGCAACGCGGGCACCGCCGCCGTGCTGACCCACCGGCTGTCGGAGCGGGACCTGCGCCTGGGCTTGGAGCGCGCCTTCCGCGTCCTGGCGAAGGTCGCCCCCGACCGGGATACCCGCATCGACCTCGTCGACCAGGCCAACCGCGTCCGCCCCCGGACGTGGCTGTGACCGCCCCCTGCCCGTCGTGCGCCACGCCCACCGCCGCTGGCGACCGCTTCTGCGAATCCTGCGGCACCCCACTGAGCACACCCCCCACCCCCAACACATCCGCTGGCCGGCCGGATGCGCTGTCTGATCCTGCCGTCACCCCCACAGACGCCGGCCGATCGGATGCGCCGGCTGATCCTGCCGCCATCCCCACAGACGCTGATCAATTTGACCTACGACACATTGATCAGCGTCTGCCTGGGCGGCCCGCTGAATCCGCCCCCGCCACCTCCCGCGCAGACGTTGGTCAATTGGACGTGGGTCACATTGAGCGGCGTATGGGTGTGGGGGCGGCTGAGGGTGTTTGGCGGTCTTCGAAGGCCAACGACGGGCCCTGTGGCGCGTGCGGGGGAGCGGTGGGTGAAGACGGCTACTGCGACGCCTGCGGGGCGCGGCGGACGGTCGGCCTCGACCACGCCGAGGACGAACTGCCCGGGGTCGCGGCCGTCACGGATCGGGGGTTGCGCAAGGGGCGCAACGAGGACGCGTACGCGATCGGGGTCGCCGGTGGGCGGCGGGCCGTCGTGGTCTGTGACGGGGTCTCCAGCTCGCCCGACTCCGACGCCGCGGCGACCACCGCCGTCGTCGAGGCGATCGGGGTGCTCGTCGGTGGTGGGGACATCGCCGGGGCGTACCGGGCGGCGTCCGACGCCGTCGCACAGCTCGCGGCGGCGTCCGTAGACGCGCCGGCCTGCACGTTCCTCGCGGCCGTCGTCGAGGACGGGCAGGTGACCGTCGGGTGGGTCGGGGACAGCCGCGCGTACTGGCTCGACGCGGACGGCGGCGCCCGCTGCCTCACGGTCGACGACTCCCTCGCCGGGCAGCTCGCCGCCGCGGGCGTGGACGCCGCGGCGCTGCGGCTGTCGGCGCAGGCGGCGGCGCTCACCCGGTGGCTGGGTGCCGACGCGCCGGCCGGGGACCCGCACCTGGTCACTCTGCGGCCGGAGGCGGGAGGCGTGCTGCTGCTCGCCAGTGACGGGCTCACCCGGTACACCACCTGGACCGACGCCATCGAGTGCGCGGCCGGCGCAGTGGAGCTGGCGCGCGCCCTGACCACGTTCGCCCGCGACGCCGGCGGGGCGGACAACATCACCGTCGCGGCCGTCCCGATCGGCGCGGCGGCACCAGACAGAGGAGAGGCGCGGCCATGACCGACGAGTCCAGCGGTGTCGTAGCGGAAGTCTTCCAGAACGAGTACCTGCCGGTCGGTGCCACCGTCGCCGACGCGGTCGTCACCGTCACGGTCGGCGGCGGTCTGGGGGTGGCTTCCGGTGCCCCCGCCGCCGAGGTGATCATGATTGACTGCTCCGGGTCGATGAGCGGGGAGCGGCTCGTGCAGGCGCGCAAGGCCGCCGCGGTCGCCGTCGACACGCTGCGCGACGGGGTGGCGTTCGCGGTCGTCGCGGGCACTGACTGGGCGCAGATGGTGTATCCGGACCAGCAGACCCTCGCCGTCGCCGGGCCCGCCACCCGCGCCGCGGCGAAGGGCGCGATCAAGCACCTGAAGGCCGGCGGCGGCACCCAGATCGGCACCTGGCTCACCCTGGCCCGCGAGCTGTTCCTCGCCGACCGCGCCGAGATCCGCCACGCGATCCTGCTCACCGACGGCCGCAACGGCGAGTCGGCCCGCACGTTCGACGCGGCACTGGAGCAGTGCAAGGGCCTGTTCGTCTGCGACAGCCGCGGCGTCGGGCAGAACTGGAGCGCCGCCGAGCTCATCAAGGTCGCCGACGCGCTGCTCGGCACCGCCGACGGCATGAAGGACCCGGCGGGCCTCGAGGCCGACTTCCGCGCGATGATCGAGGCGGCGATGGGCAAGACCGTCGCCGGTGTGACGCTGCGCCTGTGGACCCCCGCCGGCGCCACGGTCCGCTTCGTCAAACAGGTCCACCCGGAGATCCTCGACCTCACCGGCCGACGTACCGACGTCAGCGCCCGCGTCGGCGATTATCCGATCGGCGCGTGGGGCGCGGAGAGCCGCGACTACCACCTCTCCGTCGAGCTGGACCCCGGCACGATCGGTGTGCTCGGCGAGGAGAAGCTCGCCGCCCGGGTCAGCGTGGTGCGCGGGGAAGAGGTCCTCGCCAAGGGCCTCGTCCGCGCGGTCTGGACCGACGAGGACGAGAAGTCGACCCGCCTCAACCGCCGCGTCGCGCACTATTCCGGCGCCGCCGAGCTGGCCGCCGCGATCCAGGAGGGTCTGGCGGCCCGCGAGGCCGGCGACACCGTCACCGCGACCGCGCGCCTCGGCCGCGCCGTCCAGCTGGCCACCGAGTCCGGCCGTTCCGACACCGTGCAGCTGCTCGCCCGGGTCGTCGAGGTCCAGGACGCCGTGACGGGCACCGTGCAGCTGAAGCGCCGGTCCGAGAACAAGGACGTCGACATCGACGCGGAGATCGCGTCGCTCGGGTCCCGCAAGACGACGCGCGTCCGCCCGAACTGAAGGAGACCACCGTGGCCGTCTGCCCGAAGGGACACGAGTCGGAGACGACCGACTACTGCGACGAGTGCGGCGCCGCCATGGACCCGCCCGCGTCGCCCCCGTCGCCCGCGGTGGATTCGCCGCGGCGGCCGGCGGCGTGCCCCGAGTGCGGCACGCCGCTGACCGGCCGCTTCTGCGAGGTCGACGGCTACGACACCCTGGCGGTCCCGTCCACCGCCCCGCCGCGGGAGGAGGCGGCCCCGCGGGAGGAGACGGCACCGCGGGAGGAGGCGGCGCCGGCGGAGGTCCGGGAGGCGGAGGCGCCGGAGCCGGCGGGCTGGCACGTGGTGGTCTCCGCCGACCGCGCCCACTTCGACCGCGTCCAGGCGTGGAACGGCGCCGACCCCACCATCGCCTACCCCCGCTTCTGCCCCGACCGCCGCTTCCCCCTCACCGGCGACCAGGTCCTCATCGGCCGCCGCAGCCGCTCCCGCGGCAGCTACCCCGACATCGACCTCGCCGGCCCGCCCGAGGACGTCGCCGTCTCCCACCTGCACGCCCTGCTCGTCTCCCAGCCCGGCGGCACCTGGGCGGTGGTCGACCTGCGCTCGGCCAACTGCACGTTCGTCAACGGCGCCGACGACCCGATCCAGCCGGAGCAACCGGTGCCGCTCGCCGACGGCGACCACATCCACGTCGGCTCGTTCACCAGGATCACCCTGCACGCGACCCCGCTGCCGTGATTATTCGGTCGCCGCGGCCGTCCCGGGCGCGGTAGAACGGGCGGATGACCGAACACCGGCTCCCCGGCGGGCGCAGCTTCGGCGCCGTCCGCGTCGGCGACGAGGTCCGCCGCCCCGCCCAGCCATGGACGGCGACCGTACAGACGGTGCTGCGGCATCTGGAGGACGCGGGCTTCGCCGGTGCGCCACGCACCCTCGGCCTCGACGACCAGGGCCGCGAACGTCTGACGTTCCTGCCCGGCGAGACCCTGGGCGACCCCCGGCCGTGGCCGGCCTGGCTGCGCTCCGACGAAGCCCTCCGCCAGGTGGGCGGGTGGCTCCGGCAGCTGCACACGGTGACGGCGGCGTTCCGCCCGCCCGCCGACGCCGTCTGGTTCACCGGCCGCCCCTGGCAGCCGGACCTCCTGATCGGCCACCTGGACGCGTCGCCGTGGAATGTCGTCTGGTCCGGCGACACCCTGGCGGGGTTCGTCGACTGGGACACCGCCAGCCCCTGCCAGGCCGAGGACGACCTCGCCTTCTCCGCCTTGACCTGGGTCCCCCTGTTCCCGGCGGACCTCACCGAAGAGGTCGGCTTCCCCACGCCACCCGACCGCCGCCACCGCTTCCACCTGCTTCTCGACGCGTACGGGTACCCCGCCGACCGTTCCCCGATCCGCAGCGCGATCCTCAACCGCGTCGCCCGCAACGTCGCGGTGATCCGCGAGCTCGCCGCCACCGGCGCCCCGCCCTTCCAGGCGATGCTTCCCTGGGCCGCCGACCTGGAACGCTCCGGCGCCGAGACCGCCGCCCTGCCCGACGACTTCTGGCAGCGCCCGGGCCGCTGACGGCCGTCAGCCAAGGAGGAGCCGGGCGGCCCGCGACTCCAGGTAGCGCTGCTCGGGGCGGCTGAGCGTGCGCCGCGCCGCCAGCCGGTACTGCTCCCGCGCCCCGGCCCGGTCGCCGGCCAGGTCCAGCAGGTGGGCCCGCACCGCCGCCGTCCGGTGGTGCCGGGCCAGCACCGGATCCCCGGCGACCCGGTCCAGCGCGGCGAGCCCGGCCGCCGGGCCGTCGACCATGGCGAGCGCCACGATCCGGTTCAGCGTGACCATCGGGCTCGGGGCGAGGACGTGCAGCAGCCCGTACAGGGCGACGATCTGCGGCCAGTCGGTGTCCTCGGCCCGCGCCGCCTCGTCGTGCACCGCCGCGATCGCGGCCTGCAGCTGAAACGGGCCGATCGGGGCCCGCGCCAGCGTGCGGGTGATGATCGCGACGCCCTCGGCGATCGCGGCCGCGTCCCAGCGGCGCCGGTCCTGCTCGGCGAGCGGGACCAGGGTGCCGTCCGGTCCGGTCCGCGCAGGCCGGCGCGCGTCGGTGAGCAGCATCAACGCGAGCAGCCCGGCCACCTCGCCGTCGTCCGGCAGGCGCCGGTGCAGCTGCCTGGTCAGCCGGACCGCCTCCCGGGTCAGCTCGACCCGGTTCAGGGCGTCGCCGGAGCTGGCGGTGTAGCCCTCGTTGAAGATCAGGTAGAGCACGTGACGGACCGCGGTGAGGCGCTCGCCGAGCTCGCCCGGCTCGGGCAGCTCGAACCGGGTGCCGGTGTCGCGGATCCGCTGCTTGGCCCGGCTGATCCGCTGGCCGACGGTGGCCTCCGGCAGCAGCAGCGCCCGGGCGATCTCCGCGGTGCTGAGCCCGCCGACCGCCCGCAGGGTGAGCGTGACCTGCGCCGGCACGCTGAGCGCGGGATGGCAGCAGAGCAGCAGCAACGCCAGCTCGTCGTCGCCGCGGACCTGCGGCTCGGGCTCGTGCTGGACCGCATCCTCGCGGCGCCGGCGGGCCGTCTCGTTGCGCAGCAGCTCCACCCGCCGGCGGCTCGCCACGGTGATCAGCCAGTTTCGCGGATGCTCCGGCACGCCGGTCTCCGGCCACTGCCCGGCGGCCGCGATCAGCGCCTCCTGCACCGCGTCCTCGCAGGCCTCGAAGCCGCCGTAGCGGCGCACCACGGCGGCCAGGACCTGCGGCGCGCATTCGCGTAACAGGTCCGGCAGCCCGGTCACAGCTCCCATTCGCTCATGTCGAGGACAGGGCGCACCTCGACGCGGGTGTACGCGGCGTCCGGCGCCTTCGCGGCCCAGGCGACCGCCTCGTCGAGGTCCGCGACGTCGATCAGGTAGAAGCCGGCCAGGTGCTCCTTGACCTCGGCGTACGGGCCGTCGGAGGTGATCGTCCTGCCGTCGCGCACCGAGACCTGGGTGGCCAGCTCCGGGTCGCCCAGCCCTTCGCTGACCACCAGCACGCCGGCCTCGCGCATCTCCTCGGTCAGCCGCAGGTGACCCAGGCCGAGGTCGGTCCGCTGCTGGTCGGTCAGCGTCTCCCAGACCGCGAGGGACTGCGGGTTCGACTGGATCAGGATCATGTACTTCATGGTTTCTCCCCTTCGCTCTCACCGGGATGTCGAAACCGGCCGGCCCGGCTTCGACATCCCGGGAAAGAGAGAAAGGTAGGACCCGTCATGGACGAGATCCGGGAAGTCATCGAGGGCAAGGCCGCGCTGCTGCGGACAGGTGACGCCAAGGCCATCCTGTCGCACTACGCGCCCGGCTACGTCGAGTTCAGCTTGGCCCCGCCCCTGCGCCAGCCCGGCGACGGCCGCGACCCGGCCGTGGTGGAGGCCTGGATGGCCACCTTCGAGGCGCCACCGCGCCGCGAGGTCACCCGGCTGGAGATCACCACGGACGGCGACGTGGCGTTCGCGACCAGCCTCGACCGCCTGACCGCCGTGCCGCGCGGCTCGACCGAGAGTTTCAGCCTGTGGTTCCGGGTGACGCTGGGGCTGCGCCGCGTCGACGGGCGCTGGCTGGTGACGCACGAGCACGAGTCGGTGCCGTTCGAGATGGACGGCTCGTTCCGCGCCTCGACCGGGCTGACCCCCACCGACTGAGCCGGCGGGGACCCTGGGGAGCCCTGGGGATCAGGCCAGCTTCGGCAGGACGGCCTCGGCGGTGCGCTGCTCGACCTTGAGGTTGGCGGCGTCGGTGGAGGCGGAGGTGGCGTAGACGTCGACGACCTTGCCGTCGGCGTAGACGTACAGGTGGCCGGCGAGGGAGTAGGCGGCCTCGCCGATGCCGTCGACCTGCTTGGCGTCCTTGTTCTGCACGTCGAACTGGTCGCGGGTCTCGATGTTGACGGTCACGTCGAGCTGGCCGGAGCTGAGCTGCCACTGGCAGTAGCGGGCGCCGGAGGTGGCGCCGCCCTCGTTGGTCATGAGGGTGACCCGCTGGCCGGTGAGCCGGTTGACGTCGGCCTTCGTCAGCAGGGTGCAGATGTCGGGCAGGTTGACGGCGGCGGCCGACCTGGTGGGGGTGTGGGTGGGGGCGCTCGACGCGGCGGCGGCCGCGCCGCCGGTGGGGGTCGGGGTGTCGGTGGCCTTGTCGAGGACGCCGCACCCCGTCAGGGTCGCGGCGGTCAGCAGGGCGGTGGCGGCGGTGACGGCAAGGCGGCGCATGACGGCTCCTCAGGGGGCGACGCGAAGGAACGACGAGAAGGGGCGGCGCTTTCGGTTGCACCTGACCCTGACGGATCAACGATCGCGCCGCCCCCGCATCGGAGCCACCTGGCACTTTTCCGGGACCTTCACGACCTGGCGCGCACCACCGGGTGCTCGGTGAACTCGAAGCCGACCGAGTCCACTGGGGCGATGGTGGCGCCCGTGTCGTCGAATTCCACGGTGTACGAGCGGGTCGCCGGATCCCCGGTGTGGCAGACCCGCAGCTCGAACGTGGTGGGCCCGAGCCAGGCACCCGTGGTGGCGACCGGGTTGGCCACGCCGTCCGAGGTGGTCATGGTCGACGAGGTCCAGCGGCCGGGCTCGCACGCGAACCGGTGGACGCCGTGCTCGTCGTGCAGCTCCGCGAGCCAGCCGTTCGCTCCTCGTACAACGGCGAAACCGACAATCCGGGAAGGCTGGTCGATCTCCGGACGATGGTGACGGCGGGGCGGTGCGGGTGGGTCGGCGGTGTGGAAGCGGCCCGGAAGGTCCGCGCGCGGCTCGGCGGTGCCGGTGAGCGCGGGCAGCGCCAGGGGCGGCAGGTCCGCGGCGGGCGCCTCCATCAGGTGCGCGAAGACGGCGTCGAGCACGGCCTGCATGTCGGTGGTGCCGGAGGTGACCGCGACGACCGTGTCCAGCCGCGGCGAGACCACGATGAACTGCCCGAACGCGCCGTCGCCCCGGTACGCGTCGTGCCGGCACCGCCAGAACTGGAAGCCGTAACCCTGCTGCCAGTCGAGGGACTCCTGCGAGCCGGTCGGGTCCACGTTGGGGACCTGCTCGGCGGTGGCCGCGTCGATCCACTCGGCCGGCACGAGCTGGCGGTCCTGCCAGCGGCCGCGCTGCAGGCACAGCTGCCCGAACGCCGCCAGGTCGCGGGTGCGCAGCGTCAGCCCCCAGCCGCCGGTGACGATCCCGCGCGGGCAGGTCTCCCAGGTGGCGGGCCCGAAGCCGAGCGGTTCGAAGAGCCGCGGGCGCAGGTAGTCCAGCACGGTCTCGCCGGTGCGCCGCTGCACGATGGCCGACAGCGCATACGTGGCGCCGCTGTTGTAGACGAACCGGGTGCCGGGCTCGTGCACGACCGGGTGGCGCAGGAACCCGCGGACCCAGTCATCGTCGGGGTCCGCGGCCATCGAGTCACCCGACTCGCTGTCGTGCCCGGTGGTCATCGTGAGCAGGTGCCGCACCCGCATGCCGCGCAGGTCCTCGCCCGGGAGGTGGTCCTCGACCAGGTCGTCGACGGACAGCAGCCCGTCGGTGACGGCCAGGCCGACGGCCGTCGACGTAAAGCTCTTGCTCAGCGAGTAGAGGGTCTGCGGCTGGTCGATCTCGTACGGGTGCCACGCGCCCTCCGCGACGGTCCGGCCGCCGCGCAGCAGCACGAAGCTGTGCACGCCGAGCCGCTCCGCCGCGACGAGGAACCCTTCGATGGATGCAGTCACCATGAGAGCCTACGATGATCACGATGCCGGCTCTACGACGCGTGACCGTGCCCCGCGCCGACGTGACCCTGTCCGCCCTCGCCGGCGGTGACGGTCCACCGGTGGTCCTGCTGCACGGCCTGGCCGGCAGCGCCGCCGAGCTGGAGCCGACCGCGCTCGGGCTCCTCGACTCGTACACGGTGATCGTCCCGGACCAGCGCGGCCACGGGCACGCGACCCGCCACCCCGCCGACGTGTCCCGCCGCGCCTACGTCGACGACGTCCTCGCGGTCCTCGACGCCTTCGCTCAGGGCCCGGCCGTGCTGGTCGGCCAGTCGATGGGCGCGCACACCGCGATGCTCGTCGCGGCGTGGCACCCCGACCGGGTCCGCGGCCTGCTGATGCTGGAGGGCGGCGTCGGCGGCGACGACGGCGACTACCCGAGCCGCCTGGAGGCGTGGTTCGCGTCGTGGCCGGTGCCGTTCCCGACCAGGCAGGCCGCGGTCGAGTTCCTCGGCGGCCGCTCCCTCGCCGCCGCCTGGGCCGCCGACCTCGAAGAACGCGACGGCGCCTTCTGGCCCCGCTTCGACGGCGCGGTGATGACCGCCGCGATCAGGGGCGTCGCCGGCGAGGCCCGCTGGGACGACTGGGCCGCCGTCACCGCCCGACCCTGCTGGTCCGCGGCGCGGCCGGCACCGGTCCCGAGGGCGAGGTGGAGCGGATGCTGGCCCTGCGCCCCGGCGTCGAGCACGTCGTCGTCCCCGACGCCGGCCACGACGTCCACCTCGACCAGCCCGACGCCTGGCTCACCGTGCTGCGCTCGTTTCTGCGGCGGCTCGCGTAGCCTCGCGCCGGCGGACCAGCTCCTCGACGGCGGACGGCAGGGTGGTTTCGAAGTCGATGAGCTTCGCCCAGGTCGGGGTGACGACGATGCGGACCATGCCGTCGTAGAGGGAGCGGACCTCGGCCTCCCACTCGACGCGCTGCTCGGGCGTCATCGCGTAGCTGCCGTTCATCTGCAGGTACTCGTCCGGGATGCCGTCGACGACGTCCAGCTCGGCCCGCCCGCGCACGAGCAGGATCTTCGGCGGGTGGACCTCGGTGTCGACGGTCAGGGCGACCATCGGGTTGGCGCGCAGCGCGTGGAGCTTCGGGGCGTTCGTCGAGGTGCACATGACGATCTCCGAGCCGTTCCAGGTGAACGCGATCGGGATGCTGCGCGGCGTGCCGTCCTTGGCGACGTAGGCGAGGCGGCACAGGTCGCGGGCCAGCAGCTCCTGGCTGATCGGCCGGTTCAGGATCTCGGTGATCTCGGCGGGGTGCATGGTGGTGGCTCCTTCGTCGGTGTCGTGCGTCCCCCTGGGACGGAGCCGGTCCGGCCGTTTCGACAAGTAGGGTGGCGCGGTGCGGCAGTGGCGGTACAGCAGCGTCGGGGACGTCGAGGTCGCGCGCACGATCGGGGCCGGGCCGCTGCTGATCGGGGCGCACTTCCACGACGCCGTGCAGGTCACGGTGGTCACGTCGGGGCGGCGGGCGTTCGGCGGTCCCGCCGGCCCCGTCGAGGCGGAGGCCGGGCACGCGATCGTCATCCCGGCGTACCTGGCGCACGCCGCCGCCCCGATGGCCGCGGGGGACGACAGCGTCAACGTGTACCTGCCGGCCGGCGTGTTCGAGGGCGCCGCGCCGGTGGTCGTGCCGGTGCCGCCCGGCGTCGAGCGGCTGCCGCCACCGGGGATGGCGGCGGCGCTGCGCGCGGTGCTGGCAGCGGTGTTGGCAGTGGCGCCGGTCCCGAGCCGCAGAGCTCGGCCGACCGCGCTCGCGGCGGCCGTCATGGGCACGGACGCCGACCTGCGGACGCTCGCCGCGCGGTTCACGCTGTCCCGGGAGGCCGTGATCCGCCGGTTCGCCCGCGAGACCGGGATGACGCCGCACGCGTTCCGCGTGGTCGCCCGGCTGAACGTCGCGCGGCGGCTGCTCCGGGCGGGGATGGCGCCGGCCGAGGCGGCGGCCCGGTCCGGGTTCGCCGACCAGAGCCACCTGGGCCGGCAGTTCCGCGCCGTGTTCGGCACGATGCCGGGGCGCTACCGCACTTTCGTTCCAGACAGCCGGTGACGAAGCGGCCAGGATCGGCGGCGTGGAGCTGATCGTGCTGCTGGGGGCGGGACTGCTGGGTGGCGTCGTCAACGCGCTGGCCGGTGGGGCGACGCTGCTGACCTTCCCGGCGCTCATGGCGGCCGGCCTGCCGCCGGTCGTGGCGAACGCGTCCAACGCCGTGGCGCTCTCGCCCAGCCACCTCGCCGCCGCCGTCGCCGACCGGGACAGCCGCCCCGCCGCCGACCGCCGGCTCCGGGGTGAGGTCGCCGTCGCGGTCGCCGGTGGCGCGGCCGGGTCGCTGCTGCTGCTGGCCCTGCCCGCCCGGCAGTTCCAGGCGGCGGTGCCCGTCCTCGTCGCCGCCGGCACCGTCCTGTTCGCCGCCGCACCCCGCCTGCGCTTCCGCGGGGAGGCGGGCCGCCTGTCGTTGTGGGTCGCGTGCGTCTACGGCGGCTTCTTCGGCGCGGGCCTCGGTGTCATCCTCAGCGCGCTGCTCACGATGGGCGCCGGCACCGACGCGCGGCGGGTCAACGCCCGCAAGAACGTCCTCGCCTCGGCGGCCGGCCTCACGGCGGTGGTGGTCTTCGCCGGCACGGGCATCGTCGCGTGGCCGGAGACCGCGGCGATGCTGGCCGGCGCGCTGGCGGGCGGATGGCTCGGCGGGCGCGCCGCCGGAGTCATGCGGGCCGGCGCGGTGCGGGCGGCCGTGATCGCGTGCGGGTCCGTGCTGACGGTCGTCTACGCGCTGCGGTACTGGTGAACGAACCTCAGCCGATGCGGATGACCATGACCTCGTCGTCGGCGACGTCCGCGACGCAGTCGTGGAGCAGGATGATGACGTCGCGCCCGGCGGCGCCCGCGTCGGCGGGGTCGATGTCGATGCGGTCCTCGGCGAACCGGTCGCGGAACTCCGCGTCGCCGAAGGCGTCGGGGTCGAGGCGCGGCAGGAAGGTGCGGTGCCGCGGGGTCAGCAGGACGGTGAACTTGTCGTCGTCCTCGGGCACGTCGTGGAGCAGCTGCTCGTGCTCGGACGTGTGCAGGGTGATGCCGCGGTCGCCGAGCAGCTCCAGCACCGGCAGGATCACGTAGGCCGACCAGTCGAAGGACACGCGCAGCGGCGTGCCGAGCTTCTCCAGCACGGCCGCGGGATCGCGGGTGAACTCAGGGACCGAAGCTGCCTTGAGGGAGTTGAAGGTGGCCACTGCCGACATGGCGCTGACCGTACCGCAGGCGCGGATCGACCCACTGCGGGGGCGTCGCGGAAGCCAGGATCCGGCGGTGCAGCAGGACCGCGCCGACCAGTACCGCGGGCGCCGTGACCAGGTACAGCACGGCGCCGGGCGCGGCGAAGATCTCGGGGATCGGCACGATCACCAGGAACCGCAGCGACAGCACGGGCAGGATCAGCGCGATCACGCTCATCATGCCGAAGCCGGTGACGTAGGAGCGGTGCCGCCACGCGAACCGCAGGTGCTGCTTCGCGCCGTGGACGCCGTGGTGGTGCAGCGACACGGCGAGCACCAGGACCCCGACGAGGAAGCCGTTGAAGAACAGCCCGACCCCGAACGCGACGGCGATGTTGAAGCCGGGCAGCAGCAGCAGCGGCAGGAAGACCAGCCAGCCGACGTGCAGGACCACCGTCACGACGGCGGTCTGGCGCAGGCACACCAGCGACGCCCGCCACCAGGACGGCGGGGTGACGCCGCCGCCGGTCAGAGCGACCACGCTGCGGGTCATGAACGGCAGGAAGAACGCGCCGAAGAACATCGTCACCGGCACCGTCAGCGCCGTGATGAGCAGGTGGAACGCGGTCTCGGCCACCCACCGCATGACCCAGCCGAGGGCCCAGCGCAGCGCCGACGGCCAGCTCGCGACGAACCCGAGCAGCCAGTCGACGGCGGCGTTGATCACCATCGAGACGCCCTTCTCGACGCCGAGGAGGCAGACCGCGGTCAACGCGACCGGCAGCAGCGCCCACAGCCACAGCCGGGGGCTGCGGACGAAGAGCGCGAGCCCGCGCCAGAAGAAGCCGATGCCGATGAAGAACCGGCCGACGCTGCTCGCGGCCCGCTTGGCGCCGGCGACGGTGTGCCGGGTCGCGGTCCCGGCGGCGCCGGCGACCCGGACGGCGGCCGCCTGCGCCGCGGCCTGCGCGACCTGCGCCGCCTGGGCGGCGACCTGAGCGGCCTGCCCGGCCTGCGCCGCGGCCTGGGCGAGCCGGTCCCCCCGGACCCCGCTGGGCGTTTCCAGATCCGACGAGGCGCCCGACGGCGAGCCCGACGAAGGGCTGGGCACGAAGGGCGCCGCGTACGGCGCGGCCGGCGGGCGCAGCTGTTCGTCCAAGACGTGCCTCCTCGCTGTCGGCGGGGGAGCGACAAGACGCAGAGCGTAGCGGCTCGCCGGGCGAGCCCGCAGGTACCTCGTTCGTGTGTACCGCTGAACAGCCATGACTTCGTAAGGTCATCGGGTGGTGACGGACGGCGCGGCAGGGCTCGGCATCGACTTCGGCACCTCCACCACCGTCGCCATGCTCGCCGGCGCCGACGGGGTCACCCGGCCGCTGCTGTTCGACGCGAGCCCGCTGCTGTCCTCGGCCGTGTTCGCCGCACCCGGCGGCGACCTGCTGACCGGCGCGGACGCGGAGCGGGCGGCGGTCGCGTTCCCCGCCGCGTACGAGCCCAACCCGAAGCGCCGCGTCGACGAGCGGACCGTGCTGCTCGGCGAGCGGGAGGTGACCGTCGTCGACCTCGTCGCCGCGGTCCTGCGGCGGGTCGCGGTGGAGGCCGAACGGTCCACCGGCGTGCCGCCGCCGACCGTGGTGCTGACCCACCCGGCGACCTGGGGAGCGACCCGCCTCGCCGTCCTCGCCGAGAGCGCGGATCGGGCCGGGCTCGGCGCCGTCCGGTTCGTGCCGGAGCCGGTGGCGGCCGCCGCGTACCTCACCGGGACCCTGCGGCAGGAGCTCCCGCCCGGACGCTGCCTGGTCGTCTACGACCTGGGCGCAGGCACGTTCGACGTCAGCGCGGTCCGGGCGACCGGCGGCGGCTTCGAGGTCGTCACGTCGGCCGGGATCGCGGACGTCGGCGGGCTCGACCTCGACGCGGCCGTCGTCGGCCTGGCCCGGGAGACCGCGGGGCCCGCGGTGTGGCAGCGGCTGGACCGGCCGCGGACCCAGCCGGACCAGGAGGCCCGCCATCAGCTGTGGCACGGCGCGCGGGCGGTCAAGGAGCAGCTGTCCCGGCACGCGACCGGCGACCTGCGGATCCCGGTCGCGGCCGCGACGATCCACGTGACCAGGGAGGAGTTCGAGGCGCTCGCGCTGCCGTACCTGCGGCGGACCGTCGAGGTGACGCTGCGGACCCTCGGCGCCGCCGGCATCGACACCGGCGAGGTCGCCGGGCTGTTCCTCGTCGGCGGCGGCTCGCGGGTGCCGCTCGCGGCGACGCTGCTGCACCGGGCGACCCGCATCGCGCCGAGCATCCTGGACCATCCGGAGCTGGTGGTCGCCGCCGGCAGCCTGCACGCGCCATCACCCGAGGACCCGCACACGGACCAGCCTCTGGACCCGCACATTCCCGGCCAGCGGCAGCCGAGCGTGCCGTTCGACGTGCTCTTTGACGTGCCGCCGACGGCGCCGTTCGACGCGCTGCCGCCGGGGCTCGTGCTGCCGGAGCCCGCGACCGCCGTGCTGCCGGAGCCGCGCCTGCCGATCGACGGGGCGGTGTTCGAGCCGCTGCCGCTGGCGGAGCCAGCCTGGGAGAGCGAACCGGTGATCGACCCCGTCGCCCCGGCTGCTCTGCCCGCGCGCACGGTCGCGGACTGGGTGCGCCGCGGCGGCGTGTGGGCGGCCCTCGCCGCCCTCGCCGCGGGGGTCG